>JAUVQU010000120.1 GCA_030597965.1 Cellvibrionaceae bacterium | reverse complement strand
CAGATCGATGAGTTGATCACTGCTCTGGTATGGTCCTGTTGCCAGTCAGGTGTGGCGGAAGAAATTGCCCGGCACACTATTGATGAGACTCAGCTGGGTGACTACAACGGTAAGTTTCTGAAAATTTCTGTAAAAACCCGTGCTGCTCTGATGGATATTATTGACGATAAATCAGTGGGTGTTATCGAGGAAGATAAAGAGCGTAACATCATCAAGATCGCTAAGCCGGTCGGTGTAATTGGCGCGCTGTCTCCATCGACCAACCCGGAAGCAACGCCGGTGATCAAGTCGATCAATGCTATTAAGGGTCGTAATGCCATCATCATTGCCCCGCATCCACGTGCCAAGCTGACCAATAAGCTGATTGTGGGCAAACTGCGCGCCGCGCTTGAAAAGATGGGGGCACCAGCGGATTTGATCCAGGGTATTGAGCTGCCATCGATGGAGCTGACCGATGAGTTGATGAAGCAGTGTGACCTGGTGCTGGCCACCGGTGGGCCGGCCATGGTTCGTGCGGCTTATTCCTCTGGCACTCCTGCGCTGGGTGTGGGCGCTGGTAATGCAGTGATTACCGTCGATGACACGGCCAACCTGGACGAAGCGGCTGAGAAAATCCGTATTTCAAAAACACTGGATCTGGCCGCGTCATGTTCATCTGATAACTCAGTTATTGCCTTTGAGGCGATTTACGATCAGCTTTTGGAAAAATTAGTTGCTGAGGGTGGCTATGTCGCCTCTCAGGAAGAGGCTGATAGAATCGCAGCGGTACTATGGGAAAATGGTGCACTAAACCCCAATACGGTTGTTAAACCGCCTCAAGTCATTGCTGATATGGCTGGCTTTAGTATTCCTGCGGATCGAAAGTTCATCATTATCCCTGAAGAGGGCACGGGCCCAGACAATCCATTCTCCGGTGAAAAACTATCCGCCATCATGGCCTTCTACAAAGTGAAGTGTATTGATGAAGCGGTTGCATTGACCAATGAAATCCAGGCCTATCAGGGTATGGGTCACTCATGCGGCATCTACTCCAACAACGATGACAATATCCTCAAGCTGGGTATGGGCACCAAGACTTCCCGTGTGATGGTTAACCAGCCACAGGCGCCTTCAAACTCAGGCAACTTGTGGAACGGTATGCGTCAAACCTTCTCGCTGGGTTGTGGTACCTGGGGTGGCAACTCCACCAACGAGAATATCAACTGGAAGCAATTGATCAATGTGACTTGGATTTCTAAACCATTGGCGACACCAAAGACCCTTCCTTCCGATGAGGATCTCTTCGGTAGTGTGATTGAAAAAATGAAATAAAAACCCGAAGGTATCTCGAAAAATTAAAGGTGCCTTTGTGTAGGAGCTTGCCCCAAGGTGAATTTCTGCAAAGTAGAAAGAGAGGGTGCCCTGGGGTATGCAAGCGAACATTCGCCAGCAGGGCTGACTCCTACAGTTATATTTTTTGTTAGCGGTGCTTACTTTTTCTGTATTGATCGGGAGATAGCCCGATCACCTTTTTAAAAATACGGGAAAAGTAATAAGCGTCTTCATAGCCCAGCGAGGCGGCTACTTGCTTGATTGTTTGGGTGCTGGAATCCAGTAAATGACAGGCGTATTGAATTTTTAAGTGGATAAAAAATTCAATCGGCGAGTGTCCAGTCAGTGCCTTAAAGCGCTTTGAAAAATGATATTTAGAAAGCTTGCTGTGCTTGGCAAGATCATCGAGACTGAGTTGGCCATGCAGGTGTTCGTTCATAAATGAGCGGGTATCATCGATATCGATCTGAGTGCCGCCCTGTGAGCGTTGTTGTCTCAGAATAAGCGCAAGATGACTGAGCATTTGCTGGAGCTGATGACTGCCGTGGATAAAACTGGTGGCATCGTAACCGGAGTTGCGCAACATAAACAGCTCTTCAAGTTGCGAGGTGATGCGCGGTTGTAATCCGATATACTCAACCGTAGTGTTCATGTTCAGCAGCTGCACAAAATGGTTGCTGAGGTCGCCAGCAAAGTGAAGCCAGTAAATACTCCAGGGGTATTTGGGATGCGCGCTGTAACGATGGGCTATACCCGGTGGCAGTAAAATAAGATCGCCGCTGCGGATGCGGTGGTGAGCGCCTTCCAAGGTGAGCGTGCCTCGGCCAGCGGTGCAATAGATGAGTAGGTGCCCAGTGTGTGTATCGCGTTGCATTTGGTGTGATGCGGCTTGAGGGTAGTAACCCATGGCCTCTGGGTACAGGTTGGCGCTGAGCGGATTATGCGCCAGAGCGTCGCATAATGATTGCGGCATCACGAAGCGAATGCCCTCCTTGGGTAAAGGCCAGTTAGACGTGATGGGCGGCAGGTTTTTCATAAATACGGTGTCGCTTGTTTTAGATTAAAGAGCTTAGCCGAAAGTAATTAACGGGTTGGTGAGAATTATAAACATCTACCCACAGTAAGAAATTAGAGCCAATAAGAGAAGTGGTTATGGATTTTAATTTAAACGAAGAGCAACAGGCTTTTCAGGAAGCTGCCAGAGCATTTGCTCAAGGCGAAATGGCGCCCTATGCCGCCGAGTGGGATGAGAAGAAAATCTTTCCTAAAGAGACTTTTATTAAAGCCGGTGAGCTGGGCTTTATGGGTATGTACACGCCGGAAGAATCTGGCGGTATGGCTCTGGGGCGTTTAGATACGGCCGTTATTCTTGAAGAGCTGGCTTCTGGCTGTACATCCACGGCGGCTTATATCTCAATCCATAATATGGCCACCTGGATGATAGCGACCTGGGGTACACAGCCTGTTAAGGATGAGTGGTGTTCCGAATTGGTTATGGGGACCAAGTTGGGTTCTTACTGTTTGACCGAGCCAGGTGCCGGTTCCGATGCGGGCTCACTGCGAACCACCGCGAAGAAAGACGGTGACGAGTATGTGATCAACGGCAGCAAAATGTTCATTTCCGGTGCCGGTGAAACCGACGTATTGGTATTGATGGTGCGTACGGGTTCTTCAGAAGATGGTGCTCGTGGCATCAGTGCTTTTGCTGTGCCAGCCAACTTGCCGGGTATCAGCTACGGTAAAAATGAAGACAAAATGGGCTGGAATTCACAGCCCACCCGCGCCATTTCTTTTGAAGATGTTCGAGTGCCGTCTGCTAATTTATTGGGTGCAGAAGGTGAAGGCTTTAAGATCGCTATGAAAGGTTTGGATGGCGGTCGTATCAATATCGCGACCTGCTCACTGGGTGCTGCGCAGGCGTGTATTAATCACACGCAGGCATACATGCAGGAACGTAAGCAATTCGGTAAGCCGATTGCCAGCTTTCAGGCGCTGCAATTCAAGCTGGCTGACATGGTGACTGAGTTGGTTGCCGCACGTCAGATGGTTTATCTGGCGGCCAGTAAGCTCGATGAAAATGCCGTGGATAAAACCACTTACTGTGCCATGGCTAAACGCTTCGCAACGGATGTTGGTTTTAACGTGTGTAATGACGCCATGCAGCTGCACGGTGGTTACGGTTACATTAAAGAGTACCCAATTGAGCGTTTCATGCGTGACTCTCGAGTGCACCAGATATTGGAAGGTACCAATGAAATTATGCGCGTGATTACGGCACGAAGGATTCTAGAGGAAGGCGGCACAGACGCCATCCGCTAAGGAGCTTTTTAAAAATGCACTTTTTATGCGATAGCCGCGTCAGTTCCGTACTCAAATCCTCATTTACCTTATGTAAATTGCGGTTTTCCGTGCGGCGCTTCCTTGCTCTCCCACAAAAATTACTATTTTTATAAAAGCTCCTACCCCGATTTGTAGGCCGAAGAATTCGGCGAGTAAACATAAAAGTGAAGGAAGAAACCATGAGTGATTTACTGAAATTAGAAAAACGCGGCCATACCGCCATTATCACATTCAACAACCCTCCGGCACATACGTGGACGCCGGAAAGCTTGGACTATCTTAAGCAGCTTGTAGGTGAGTTGAATGTAGATAAAGATAACTACGCATTAATCGTAACCAGCGACAGTGAAAAGTTTTTCAGCGCCGGTGCAGACTTAAACCGCTTTAACCACGATGACAAAGGCTTGTCTTTTGAGTTCTCTGCAGCTTTTGGCGGCGCGTTTGAAGCCTTGGCTGACTACAATGGTGTGTCAATTGCAGCCATTACCGGCTACGCCATGGGCGGTGGTCTGGAAGTTGCACTGTCTTGCGATATTCGTATTTGTGAAGAACAGGCGCAAATGGCATTGCCTGAAGCCTCGGTAGGTTTGCTGCCTTGCGGATTGGGCTCGCAGCAACTTTCTTGGTTGGTCGGCGAGCAGTGGGCTAAGCGCATGATCCTTTTAGGTGAGCGCTTGAAGTCAGCTAAAGCTTTAGAGATTGGCTTGGTATCGGAAGTGGTACCAACCGGTACGTCTTTGGAAAAAGCCCTGGAATTAACCGCTAAAGTTGAAAAGCAGTCGCCAACTTCAGTGCGTTTTTGTAAGGAATTAATCCAAGCCGCACGCAGCGGATCTATTGTTGATTCTTACGCTAAAGAACGCGAGCAGTTTGTAAGGCTGTGGGATACGCAGGATCAAAAAGAAGGTGTGGGAGCGTTTGTAGAGAAGCGTAAGCCAGACTGGAAGAACGCTTAAAACGTACTGCCAATACATCGAAGTAAACGGTGTTTGAAATTATATGGTGTCGAAATTTATTCGACCAAAGTGCTGAATAAAATATTCGCCAGCAGGGCTGGCTCCTAGGGTCCGAAGCTTTATTGTAGGAGCTCCCTTAAAAGGGCCTACTTTTGGTGCCTGCAAGCGAAAAGAAAATTGAGAAATATATGTCTGACTTAGTGTTATTTGAAGAACGCGAAGCCGCCGGTGGTAAAAAAATCGGTGTGGCCATGATGAATTCTGAGAAGTCTTTGAACGCCCTGTCTCTGGGAATGATTGAGCTTCTTTATCCAAAGCTGCAGCAGTGGCAAGCCGACGAAACTATCATGGCAGTGTTTTTGCACAGTGCTGGTGATAAGGCCTTTTGTGCCGGTGGCGATGTAGTTGCTCTGCACGCAGGTTCTGCCGCTTATGGTGAAGAGCTGCCGAACAATAGTTGCGCTGAATTCTTTGAGCTGGAATATCGCCTCGACTATTTGATTCATACCTTCGGTAAGCCTTTTGTGGTTTGGGGTACGGGTTTTGTAATGGGGGGCGGTTTAGGTTTGTTAAGCGGGGCTTCTCATCGTGTGGTGACAGAAACCACTCGTATGGCGATGCCAGAAATCACTATTGGCTTGTACCCCGATGTGGGCGGTACGTGGTTCCTCAATCGCACACCAGGTAAAACCGGCTTGTTCCTGGGTTTAACAGGCGCCAATATCAATGCGGCCGATGCACAGTACATTGCACTGGCGGATTATTTTATTACGCAAGAGTTGAAAAATGACGTATTGAGTGCGTTGAGCGAAGTGAAGTGTGAGCGTGGCGTTGAAGGTGTAATGCAGCACTTCAGTACGTTGGCCGAGCCAATGAAGTCAGCCGGTAATGTTGAAGCGCATATTGATTGGATTAATGACGTTTGTGCGGGTGAAGACTTGTCGACTGTTGTTGCGAATATCACCGCCTATGAAGGCGACGATAAGTGGTGCTCTAGAGCTGCTGGCACTTTGGCGTCTGGTGCGCCCATCACGCCTTATCTAGTTTGGGAACAGTTGCATCGCGGTAAAGATCTGACCTTGGAGGGTGTATTCCAAATGGAATTAACCCTGTCTGTAAACTGTGTCAAACGCGGTCATTTTAAGGAGGGTATTCGTGCTCTTTTGATTGATAAAGACCGCAATCCGCAATGGCAGCCAGCGACCTTTGCAGAAATTACACACGAAGAAGTAGACACATTATTTATTGAGCCGTGGGAACAAAATCCATTGCTTGATCTGTAGGAAATTTGGAGTAGATCATGAGTAAAATAGTTGCCTTTATCGGCTTGGGAAACATGGGTGGCGGCATGGCCGTCAATTTGATTAAAGCAGGTTTTCAGGTGAACGCCTTTGATCTAATGGAAGCGAATTTAAAAACGGCGGCGGATGCCGGCTGTACGCCAATGACATGCTCTAAAGAAGCAGTGAAAAACGCTGATTTTATTGTTTCCATGTTGCCGAATGGAGCCATTGTAGAAAGTGTTTACATCGACGGCGATGCGCTGCTGGATGTGATTCCTGACACCGCGTTGATCTTAGACTGTTCCACCATCGCACCCGCTAATTCGCGCCGTGTTGGTGCCGAGGCAGAAAAGCGCGGCCTCAACTTTGTTGATGCCCCCGTTTCCGGTGGTGTTGCAGCGGCCGCAGCGGGCACCTTGGCCTTTATGGTTGGCGGTACAGAAGCTAACTTTGAAACTTCAAAAGAGGTGTTAGATGCCATGGGTGCCAACATCTTCCGCGCCGGTGATGTGGGTGCGGGGCAGGTAGCTAAAATCTGTAACAATATGCTGTTGGCGATTCATATGAGCGGTACCGCTGAAGCCTTGCAGTTGGGTATGGATAACGGTCTTGACCCTAAAGTGCTTTCAGAAATCATGTTGAAGAGTTCTGGCTGTAACTGGTCATTGGAAAAGTACAATCCGGTACCGGGAGTGATGGATGGTGTGCCGTCGTCTAACGATTATCAGGGTGGTTTTATGGTTGACCTGATGTTGAAAGATTTGGGCTTGGCGCAGGAAGCTGCGACAGCTAGCAAGTCTTCAATTCCGATGGGTGCGTCAGCTCGAAACCTGTTCAACCTGCATAAGAACAGCGGCAGTGGCGGCTCTGGCTCTAAAGACAACGGTGGAAAAGATTTTTCCAGTATTCAGCAGTTATACTCTAGGGATTAAAGCCTCCCCTAAAGCTATATGGTAAACAGCCCGGTATTCATTTTTGAGTCCGGGTTTTTTATCTGTCATCACGAAATAACAGAATTTATTGGCGTTATTTGGAAAGATCTATTAACGCAAATTTAGGTAATGAGGTTCATCATGGCTGATAAAAAACTTCGGGGTATAAAAAAAAATCGCTTACAGCGTCGGCT
>JAUVQU010000196.1 GCA_030597965.1 Cellvibrionaceae bacterium | reverse complement strand
CCTGACCTACAGCGGTTTGGAAAACGCTAAAGTAACTGGTTATTACTACGACGCTGACACCGACTTAACTGTAGCAGATGATAAATTTTCAATTTCAACCGTAGGCCTTCGTGTTACAGGTACCTGTGGCGACGACAACATGTTTGGTTACACCGCTGAATTCGCCAAACAAACCGACAACGCCGACAATACTCGCGACTACTCTGCCAACTACTACTTGCTGGAAAGCAGTGTTGCTCTAGACGCTGTCACCATCAAAGCTGGCTACGAAGTACTTGGCGCCGATGGCGACGACGGCGAGTTCATTACACCTCTTGCTACTCTGCATAAGTTCCAGGGCTGGACTGATAAGTTCCTGAACCTAGGCGCCGGCAATATCACTGGTGGTATTCAAGATGCCTACATCAGTGTTAGCGGTAAAGTAGCTGACGTGAAACTGAGTGCCGTTTATCACGACTTTGAAAGCGACGATTCAAGCGCTTCTGGTATGGATGAGCTGGGCAGCGAGTGGGGTGTATCTGCAAGTAAATCATTCAACAAAAAGTATGGTTTGAGTGTGAAATACGCCGACTACAGTGCTGATGGGCACAGTGAAGACACTAAGAAACTTTGGGTTACAGCAACCGCTAACTTTTAATAGCCTTTTCTAGGTTATACCAACAACTACGCCTCCTTACGGGGGCGTAGTTCGTTTCAGGACAAAGAAATTTCCACCTGTTCGGCCTGATAAGCTAATGAGAAACTGCTAACCTGATAGAAGCTAGTTAATCATTACATAATAAAAAAACATGGCCTATCTATGAACTCAAAACCTGAAGCTGATGGATTATCCTTTCGCGAAAGCGTCGATCATATGGTTGATAACGCGATTGAAATTATGGGTCTTGAAAAAGGCATGGGCAATGCGCTCAAATCCTGTCACTCGGTTCTTCAAGTCTCCTTCCCCGTTAAAATAAAAGGCCAGGCTGAAATATTCACCGGCTGGCGTGCCGTTCACAGTGACCACCGCTTACCATCAAAAGGTGGCATTCGTTTTGCGCCCTACGTTGACCAGGATGAAGTTGAAGCATTAGCGGCACTCATGACCTACAAGTGTGCCATTGTCGATGTTCCTTTTGGTGGATCAAAAGGGGGTTTGATTATTGACCCCAGCAAGTACAGCACCGATGAAATGGAAGCCATCACCCGTCGCTTTACGCGCGAGCTTATCGATAAAGGCTACATGAGCCCGGCTAAAAATGTACCTGCGCCAGATCTGGGGACCGGACCTCGTGAAATGGGCTGGATGGTCGACACCTACCGAAGACTCTTTCCTGACGACATTAATTACCTGGGCAGTGTCACAGGCAAACCGGTCGAACACGGTGGTGTTCGCGGGCGTAAAGAAGCTACAGGGCGAGGCGTACAGTATGCGTTACGCGAATTCTTTCGGCATCCCGACGAAGTACACCTAGCTAATCTCAGTGGCACTCTAAAAGATAAGAGAATTATCATTCAAGGTCTGGGTAATGTGGGTTATCACGCGGCTCATTTTCTTGAAATTGAAGATGGGGCCAGAATAATCGCTATTGCTGAATGCGACGGTGCGATTGTAAATTTACAGGGACTGGTGGTTGCAGAGGTAAGACAATACATAGACAGAACCGGCAGCATTAAGGGCTACCCCAATGCCGAATATCTGGCCAATAGTGCCGAAGCACTGGAACTTGATTGTGACATATTAATTCCGGCAGCCATGGAAGGGGTAATCACCAATAAGAATGCTCCCAACATCAAAGCGAGATTAATTGCCGAGGCCGCCAATGGGCCTATCACCTATAACGCCGATCAACTATTACAAGAACGCGGCGTGCAAATCATCCCGGACGCCTACTGCAATGCGGGCGGCGTAATTGTTTCATATTTTGAATGGGTCCGTAATTTGGCGCATGTCCGCTTTGGTCGTATGGAGCGTCGTTTCCATGAAGCCAAGGGCCGGCATATTATCACTGCGATAGAACAAGCCACCGACGTCAAACTTCCCGACTGGTTAAGCGATGAAATATCCCGTGGTGCCAACGAATTTGATTTGGTGCGGTCAGGCCTGGACGACAGTATGCGACTGGCATTTCAGGATATTATTGAGTGCCGCCGTACTAATGACAGAATTAAAGACTACCGCATGGCGGCCTATGTCTTGGCCATTAAAAAAATCGCCCGCTCGTATCACGACATTGGCTACTGAGCTCTGTTCCTCTCTGTAAAGCTGAATAACGATTTACTGAAGCTGCAGTAACCCGCCACTCAATTGCCGCTTCAACCAGCGACGCCACTCTGCTTCTGTATTAATTCTCTGACTGCGGTTTACTGCCATAGCCAGACTCATCCAGTGAATCCACTCGGCCAGGTCTGCTAATAACCCATCCAAATTAACCCCTTTATCTAATTCACCCGAGTCTTGTGCTGCCTGAAGTCTGGGCGCAATGGCATCCATTACACAGAACAAACCCGGCTCGGACAGTACAACTGCAATAGCCTCTTCTGAAGTACCCAGCCCCCGGTATTGCTCCTGAAGTTCCTCATCTCTCATATGCTTCCAGTTGATAATCAGTATCTCCATCAACCATTCACACAGAGGTAATGAATCATCGACCAAATCAGCCAGCATAATCCAGCGCCGGGCAAGAATTCGGATACTGCCCGCTGCAAAGAGTTCACCCTTATCCGCAAAATGTCGGTACACCGTCATACGCGATATAGCAGCCTCTTTTGCTACGTCTCCCAGATTGGTTTTTTCAATACCAAAGCGGGCAAAACAGCGTTCAGCCGCATCCAGAATTTGCTCTTGCAGGTCAGTCTTTGTGTTTGATTGTTTCGCCATTAGTAAGCTTCATTCCCGGTCAGGGTGTCTATTTTTTAATTCAACGACAGTAAGTCAATCTCTTCGCTGCAATCGACTACACTTGTTACATCTTAAACCAAATGTGAGAATTGTTACATGTTACATTATTTGCTTTTTGTAACAAGCAGTGTAAGATAGACGTCAAATCAATAAATACAACATCAATCAATGAGGAATCACCATGAGCAACACGATTCAAGCCACAGCTTCAGCTTCAGCCCCATGCACCGCAGAACTCGTCTGGCAGACCATGCAAAATTTCGGCAACCTTGATTGGGCTGTAGGTATTCAAAAAGTCGAATTAGTAGGCGAAGGCATTGGTATGGTACGCAAGGTACTGCTCGACGGCAGCACAGACTGGCTCGACGAAAAGCTTATAGAACAGAACCATGATGCCATGTCGTTTACTTATGTCATAGAAGGGCAAGGTATGCCTGGAATGGAAAACTACAAGGCAAAAGGCCAGGTTGAAGCAAAGGAAGATGGCACCAGCCTGTTGACATGGACTTGTCAGGCGGATGCAACTCCTGAGCAGGCTCCTTTAGTCGAGCAGGTTCTCACTGGTATGGCCGACGGAATTGTTAACCTGTTTTCCGCACAGTTCTCTCCATTTGTTGCCCCTTAAAGCTTAGAGGAATCACCATGTACAATCCAAAAGATATAGGCCTTTGCTCAAGTAGCATCATGATGAAGGCAGACTTCCGTGGTATTGCTGAAGCCGCCTCAAAAGCAGGCTTTAGTGCTATCTCTATGCTCCCAACGATTTTCAGCCAGGCACAAAACAACGGCCTGACTGATCAGGACATGCGCCTGATTCTTGAAGACAACAACCTGCGCATCACTGAAATGGATCCACTCTGTGCCTGGCTGCCAACTCGACTGCCAGAATCTGCACTGGAAGCCTTCTTTTACCAATTCGATGAAGACTACTATTACCGTATGCATGACGCTATAGGCGGCACCTGCCTGAACCTCATCCAGCCAAGCCCGGACTTTATAGAAAAAGAAGCCGTTGTTGAGGCACTTATAGGCGTATCCGAGCGAGCAGCCAAGCGTAATCTGGATGTCTCTATCGAATATCTGGGCTGGTGCCCTATCAACAGTTTAGATACAGCCCTCGATTTAGTGGTTACTGCTAACCAACCAAACCTGGGCGTTAACATTGATACCTGGCACCATTTCCGTACCGGCGGCACCATCGAACAAATTCGCAATATCAATCCGGATCACGTCAAAGCCATGCAGTTTAATGATGTAGAAGAAACCCCGTGGGATAACATCAAAGACGAAACCAGTATGGCTCGTAAAATGCCGGGTGAAGGTGCCAGTAATACGGTCGAAGTAGTCAAGGCTTTCTGGGATGCTGGTGTGCGAGTTCCCTTGAATGTTGAAGTCTTCAGTGGCGAAGTCATTTCTATGCCTGCGGACACAGCGGCACAGCAAATGGCCGATGCCATGCGCAAAGTGCTGGCGGAAGCCTCAGAGTAATTTAGGCTTAGGGGTTCCACAAATGGCCACTACAGAACCTGTCAGTGGCTGGACGTTTTAATACTGGCACAGCGTAAGCAGTGGCCAGTATTAAAACTCACAAAAAAAAAGAGTAACCAATGCGCAACGTAGTTATCACTGGCAGTGCTTCCGGCATCGGAGAGTCCTGCATGGAAAAATTCCGTTCACTGGGAGACCGGGTCATCGGCATCGATATTAAGGATGCGGATATCATCGCTGACCTGTCTACAAAAGAAGGACGTCAGGAGGCCATCAACAAGGCCCTCGAAAT
>JAUVQU010000041.1 GCA_030597965.1 Cellvibrionaceae bacterium | reverse complement strand
TTCACGTAACGAACCATCAATGCAAACAACCCCTGCTTGCAATTGGCCCCCGTACGATAAAGAAATTCATCACCCGTGATTTGCCAACACCGCTGAATCAATCCAACAAAGTGATCCTGGGTCACAATGTGGTTCTGCTCTTGGTCATGCTCTTGATCAAGTAACCAAGACAAGTCCATTTCCTCAAGCGTCACACGCAGATCTGCACCCGCCGCCTCTATAGCTGGCAGCAATACACGCAGATAATGACTTGGAATGGCATCAACAGATACCGCTTGAGTTAACTCAGACACGTTTATACACCCATGATTATGCGGGACATTCTAACGACGAACGCCGTAAAAATACAGGCGGGGCGAACAATTCCGGCCAAGTAAAATGATGAAAAATGTAAAGTTGAGTTAAGCAGGAAGGAAGAAACCGGGATCGTAACAACACGACCCCGGTCTTTTGTGGAAAATATTAAGCAATAATACTAAGCAACAGCCACCAGAGCCTCACCCATCAGGGTTAGCTCTCCATCAGCATTTGCCGCCTGAATTTCACAGCGAGCCAGCGTTTCGCCGTTTTTCTCAAGCAATTCAACTACCTTACCTGTGCAGGTTATAACGTCGCCAATATGCGTCATAGCCGCAAAGCGATTACTAAACTTGCGCAACTGAGCCTGAGGCACCCAATTCGTTAACATACGACCAAGATAAGCCATGGATAACATTCCATGGGCGATTACATCGTCCAGTCCTGCTTTTTTGGCAAAATCAATATCAACGTGAATAGGGTTATGATCCGCCGATGCACCACAATACAAGGCTAATGTGGTGCGGCTAACAGGCTTAATTTCCAATGCAGGAATTTCTGTGCCTACAACTATCTCTGACATGTTATTTCTCCTGCGATTATGAATTACGGTAGGCTAAAGTCTGGTCAGCTTTTACTACCAGCTCACCATCTTGATTAGTAAAAGAAGATTCAACGGTTACGAATAACAATGCGCCACCTTTCTTCTCTTGCATGTCAGATATTTTATTCGTCACGGTAATCTTGTCGCCCGCGTACAAATCACCAAAATACTCAAAGCTTTGATTGGCGTGTAAAATACCGCTCAATTTCATACCTAATAAGTCCAATACCGGCAAATACTCAGGGCCCGACATATTCACAACAATTGGAAATGTAGGTAGCGCAGGGATGGTGCGATGACCCGCATCCTTGGCTGCCTCCTCATCGCTATAGATAGGATTGGTTTCACCAATCGCCTTTGCAAAAAACTTTAATTGCCCCTTCTCGACATCTACATCGTAAGCGGGAAATTCATACCCCAGCTTACTGTGATCCAACTCCAACATAGGTCTACCTCTGTATTACTTATTGAAAATTAATTTCTGATTTTAATTCTAAGCGCATACTACGCCGCAAGGCGGTACATTGTCACTACTACGGCGCCACCGAGCCCTAAATTATGCTGCAGCGCGATCTTTGCTCCAGACACCTGACGCTGACCCGCATTACCACGCAACTGGTTACACAATTCATAACATTGCGCCAAACCGGAAGCACCGAGTGGATGCCCCTTGGACATCAAACCACCGGATGGATTGACGACAAACTTACCACCGTAGGTATTGTCTCCGTCGTCTACAAACTGCGTCGCTTCACCCACACCGCAAAGACCCATACCCTCGTAGGTAATCACTTCGTTGGTAGTAAAACAGTCGTGAAGCTCAACCACATCTGCTTCTTCAACACCAACACCCGCCTGCTCCACCACCAACTCGGTGGCTCGGCGAGTCATATCCGCGCCGACTAAATTAATCGGGTTATCCCACGTCGCCGGTGTATCCGTCGCCATGGCTTGACCAATAATCTCTACACCGTTGGATATTCCGTGTTTCCTGGCAAAGGCTTCGCTCACAACCACCGCCGCAGCGGCACCACAGGTTGGAGGGCAACACATAAAGCGCGTGAGGTAATCCATATAAACGGATTTTGACTCCATCACTTCTTCTACGGTTAATGGTGTATTAAATAAAGAATAAGGATTATGCACAGCATGACTGCGAGTCTTCACCGACACCTTGGCGAACAACTCCGGAGAAGCATCGTACTGCTCAAGATAGTAATGACCCGCTGCGCCAAAACAGCGTAAGGCCAAGGGAGCATCGGGGTAGTTCTTTTGATCCAGTACATCGAGGAAATTACCAAAAGGCGATTCACGGTCATCCCAGTGCGATCCTAATGCCCCCGACTGCATCTCTTCAAAACCAAACGCCAATGCGCATTCAACAGCACCCGACTGTACGGCTTGGCGGGCAAGGAATAGTGCAGTAGAACCAGAAGAACAGTTGTTGTTGACGTTAATTACAGGAATACCCGTCATAAAAGCATCGTAAAACGCATGCTGTGCACAGGTAGAATCGCCATAAACATAACTGCCATAGGCCTGCTGGATCATACCTGGATCAATACCCGCTTCTGCTACGGCACCTTTCATGGCCTTAGCCGCCATAACTCGATAGGGTTCCTGTTGACCTGGCTTGGCGAATTTCACCATATCCACGCCCGCGACGATGACCTTTGTCATTATTATGCTCCTATAATCTCAAGTTAAGAGGTGATTTTTCTTGGCCGACACTATGGAACAGAGCTAAACAGCTGAAAAGGGGCTTATATGACAGCCCCCTTAACAATTACTCTCAAATTAATGGAGTTTATTCTTTATTATCCAGCCCCCACTGATAGAGCACCTTCTTTTTAACACCTGTGATTTCAGCAACAAGATTACTGGACTGCTTGAGGGATAACTCTTTCATCAGGATATTCATCATTCGCTCTACGCTGGCATCTAACTGCTGCTCGGCTTTTTCTGCGCCGCGCACCATTACTACCATTTCACCTTTACGCTGATTAGGATCAGCAGCCACGAATGCTTGCAACTCCGACAAATTGCCACCCTTTATAGTTTCAAAGGTTTTTGTGATTTCACGGGCAATCACTGCCTCCCGATCATCGCCAAAGACGCTGGCCATATCGGCCAAGCTGGCCTCTATACGGTGAGGAGCTTCGTAGAAGATCAACGTTCGCTCGTCATTGATTAATGGTTGCAAGCGATTACAGCGCTGGCCGGTTTTAGGCGGCAAAAAGCCTTCAAAAGAAAAACGGTCGGAAGGTAGTCCTGATGCACTCAGCGCTGCGATCATGGCGCAAGCTCCAGGTACCGGCACGACACGAATATTAGCTTGACGCGCCTCGCGCACCAGCCGATAACCTGGATCGGAAACCAAGGGGGTGCCGGCATCACTGATAAGTGCAATAGATTCACCCGATTGCAACCTCTGCACCAGCGCCATGACTTGGCGCAAGTCCGTATGGTCGTGATAGGCCACTAAAGACGTTTCAATCGCAAAGTGCGACAATAAACGTGAACTGTGGCGAGTATCTTCCGCCGCAATCACATCAACCCCTTGGAGAACCTCTACCGCTCGCGGTACCATATCGGCTAAATTTCCAATGGGAGTTGCCACCACGTAAAGCGTGGGCTCTTTCATGGTGAGTCCTTTTTCATTATTTTGAAGGCGCCCTTAAAAAGGGTGATTTTAAAAGGCGCTCTTAATTAGAATTCTATACCGGCTGAACTTACATGATAAATCGGACAGCAAGACTCTTCATCTTAGCGGGCTTAATTATCCTAGGTCTAGAGGGCTGCACTAGCACTCCTTCAACATCCATCGACTCACCACGCACCCATACTGGCATGATAGACGCCAGGGAAGCGAATCGATTGATGGCCATCGCAAATGAAAGGCAGTCACCCTATAAAGAGGAATTGACTTTAGAAATCATCAAGCGCCTAAACTTTAATCAAAACTCGAAACTTGCAATACAATCCTTAAAAGGACTAAACACTAACCTACTGAGCGATGAAAAATACAGAGATTATGCGCTTATCTACAGCCAACTCTTAATGGAGGATCAGGCCTATTTCGATGCGCAGCGCATATTAACGGAAACACGTCTACAGCAACAGTGGTCACTATTTAACACCCCCGAAAGAATCACATTACACGAACGCCGCGCCGACTTATTTATGCTGCTAAGTGAAACACAAGCCAGTATTGAAGAGCGCTTTACCCTGCAGTCACTCTTGGGTTTAGACCGAAACCGCAAACTAGAGAACCAAAGAAACCTCTGGCAATCATTGATGGCGCTCTCCGTCACAGAACTTACCTCATTAAAGAATAATGCTGTCTCCAACAATCAGCAGGGCTGGTACGAACTGGCTTTAATTAGCAAGGACAACCAAAGCGATCTTGAGAATCAATTATCACTGATCAATAACTGGAAGTATCACTGGCAAGGACACCCCGCAGGCAAGGACCTCCCCCGGGACTTAGAGCTACTACAAGAATTGATTAATGAACGCCCACAATCTGTGGCATTACTATTACCTCAAGCGGGTAAATTAGAAAAAGCTGGCAAGTCCATTCGCGACGGCTTTATTGCTGCCTACTATCAGGCCCGCAGACAAGGTCGCAGCGTGCCAACACTGAAGTTTTATGACACCTCAGAGGGTACTCTAAACGCCTACCAAGCCGCCATAAATGATGGAGCTGAGTTTGTAGTCGGACCGCTCGATAAAAAAAATGTCTCACAACTGAGCACTCTGGACAGTTTACCCGTGCCCACATTGGCACTGAACTATGCCAATGGTGACCATAGCACTCACAATCTTTACCAACTTGCTTTATCCGCTGACAACGAAGCACGTCCTACCGCTCAACGCGCCTGGGTAGAAGGCCACAGGACGGCTATGGTGCTATCAACCAATGCCAACTGGGGGCAGCGCAGCGCAGCGGCTTTCATCGAGACCTGGCAAAGTTTAGGCGGCACAGTAGTCAGCCAAAGTAAATTCTTAGGCAATGGCGATTACTCCGATGTGGTGAAAGCTGCACTGCAGATCGACGAAAGTGAAAAACGCGCCCGCGAACTGCGCCGACTACTAGGCAAAGAGTTTGAGTTCGAACCGCGCCGTCGTCAGGACATCGATGTCATATTTTTGATTGCACGTCCCAGCGACGCCCGACAAATCAAGCCGACGCTCGCCTTCCATTACGCCGGCTCACTACCCGTATACGCCAGCAGTCATGTTTACAGTGGCGCAGAAGATATCAAAAGTGATCGCGACTTAAACGGCGTCATGTTTTCAACCCTGCCCTGGGTAATTAATGAAGAGTCCGCAGAAAAACAGTTAATTAACACTACGGTAAAACCTTCGGCTTCATATCAGAAGCTCTACGCGCTGGGCGTGGATAGCTTTCAACTCTATCCGCGTTTGCGCCAATTACAGGAATCACCTCAAGTCCGCTTTTATGGGGCAACAGGCTCTATGTACTTGGGTGAAAATAATCGGATAGAACGCGAACAACTTTGGGCCATTATCAAAAATGGTAAAGTACAGGCAATGCCGAGCATTAAAATAAAATAGAAATTAACAGTAATAGCCATGGACAGGCACTAATGAGCCACTTAAGGGCAAGTCAGATCGGGAGCAGTATGGAGCGCCTGGCCAAACTGTACCTAGAAGAGAGGGATCTACAGATTGTTGAGTCCAATTACCACTGTAAAGCAGGTGAGATAGATTTAATAATACGCGACAGTCACAGCTTAGCTTTTGTGGAAGTTCGCTATCGGAAAACAACACGTTATGGTTCTGCAGCAGAATCTGTAGACCAACGTAAACAAGAAAAATTAAGACAAACTGCACAGCATTATATACAAAGTAAAAAGCTACACTGCACCTGTCGATTTGATGTGATTGCCATTACAGGGCCAATCGATCGGCCTAACATTGATTGGATTAAAAACGCCTTTTAAGGTCCACAGCGGTCAAGATAGAACACTATGGAAGAACATATAATCACCCTGTTTCATGAAAGTATTGAAGCCAAAATGCAGTCTGGTGAGTATTTAGCCCCCCTACTCGTAGATGCCAGCGATATGCTGGTTCACTGCCTGCTTCAGGAGCGAAAAATATTACTGGCTGGCAATGGTGTATCAGCGGCTCAAGCACAAATCATGACCGCCAGCTTGGTCAACCGCTTTGAGCAAGAGCGTCCCAGTTTACCCGCTATTTGCCTGGGCTCGGATTTAACCACCCAAACCGCAATCGCAAATGATTCCAGCTTCAATGACATTTATGCCAAACAAGTACGCTCGTTAGGGCAACCTGGCGACGTTTTAATTGTCATAACCACCAGTGGTAATTGCAGCAACTTACTTCAAGCCGTGAGCACAGCGCACGACCGCGAGATGGACGTCATCGTATTATCCGGCAAAGACGGTGGCAACCTGGCTTCACTGATGTATGCACAGGATATCGAACTGCGCGTACCACTCGAGTCCTGTACACGTATTCATGAAGTGCATTTATTGAGTATTTTTTGTCTCTGCGATCTTATCGACAAACAACTTTTTGGTAACTGATAAAAATGATTAAAACTGTAAAAACCGCTGTTTTTTTAGCGCTAATCACCGCCAACACAAGCTTACTTACAGGCTGCGTCACCATTATTGACGCAGCAACCGACGCTCCCATAGAAATGGATTCGGGTGAGCGATCCTGGGGGGCATTTATCGATGACAACCAACTTGAAACTATTGCTAAGGTTAACATCAACAAGGCCAGCCCTGAGCTTAAAGCATCGAATATTACCGTTGTTTCCTATAACGGTATCATTCTGCTAACGGGGCAGGTGGGGAGCACAGGTCTTAGAAATTTAGCGGGCAATACCGTAAAAGGTATCAACAAAGTACGCCAGGTCTTCAACGAAATCCAAGTACAAGGTAAAACCTCTCTACTGTCTCGCACCAACGATAGCTGGCTGACGACAAAGGTAAAAACCGTACTCATGAGCCATGAACATGTCGACAGCGGCAGAATTAAAGTCGTGACTGAAGACGGCGTAGTATACCTAATGGGGCTACTCAAAAAAGATGAAGCAGACCTGGCAGCAAATGTGACCAGCAATATTGGTGGCGTACAAAAGGTTGTGAAGGCCGTAGAATATATCGATTAAAAGAACCACATAGACCAATAGAAAAAGGCCGCAAATTGCGGCCTTTTTCTTGGACAGGCAGTTTTAAGAGTTAACCGTCGATGTAAACAGGTCCAATCCCCATACCCCAGATAACAACGGTCGAGATCAGCAATGTCACCATAACCACCAGACTCGCTGTAACCACTGAGGTTGAATACATATAAGCTTGCGCTTTGCGGAGATTCATCAAAATAGGAATACCCTCATAAATCAGATAAACCGTATAACCAATTGCGATACCAATAAAGAATGTATTCATCCACAGGTTTGGATAAGCCACTATCGCACCCGACAAAAACACTGGCACGGTAACGTATACCACTAAGGCAAACGCTTCGTTACGACGAATTTCCGCATCACCCTCTACACCGTAAGTCTTGGACATCCAATAAACAAACTTGCCCAGGAAAAACACCCCAGCCACTAACGCCACATAGGCGATAGCGCATAAGCTCATGGCGCTCTCTGCTGTCATACGCACCAAGCCACCATCACCAACAACCCAACCCAAACGGGTTACACCGTAATAGGCGGCAAGAGTGGGAATCAACGCCAGCAAAGGAACATGGCGTAAAAATACCTGTATGTGTGATTGATTCTCTTCACGTATTAATTTCCAGGCTTTATGGGGCTGCCATATGATATCGAGAGTGTGCTCGAGCATGACCAGAGGTCTCCTTACTAGTTATTATTATATTAAGTTAGAGAATGAGTATCCGGCACACGACTGCTCACCACAAATAAGGATTAGAAATTAAAACCTATTTGTTATTCAAAAAAGCTATTAAAGGACAATCGGATACTTAAAACTGAATATACTCACTATTTTTGACCAAAAGTGGCTACACTATGCCTACTTTTCACTCACTAAAGTGGTGCTGCAGGCACCTTTATCACGCATTGAAATCATCGATTCTAATAGGTCCAACCATGAGCCAGCTATTTGAAAACAACCCTCTCAGCATTGGTAACACACCACTTGTAAAATTAAACCGTATCAGTAATGCCAACATCCTACTCAAGCTGGAATCTCGCAACCCAGCCATGTCAGTCAAATGCCGTATTGGCGCCAATATGATTTGGGACGCAGAGAAGCGCGGCACACTAAAAGAAGGCATGACTGTTGTAGAGCCCACTAGCGGTAACACTGGTATTGCACTGGCATTTGTCTGTGCCTCCAAAGGCTATAAGTTAGTACTTACCATGCCTAACACCATGAGCTTAGAGCGCCGTCAACTTATTAAAGCCCTGGGTGCTGAGCTGGTGCTGACTCCTGGAGAGAAGGGAATGAAAGGCGCAATTGAAAAGGCCGAAGAGCTGGCCAGTGACGACAATTATTTTATACCGCGACAATTTGACAACCCCGCCAACCCTGAAATCCACGAAAAAACGACAGGCCCTGAAATCTATAATGACACCGATGGCAAGGTGGATATTTTTGTGGCGGGCGTTGGCACAGGCGGTACTATCAGTGGCGTCAGTCGCTACCTCAAAGGGCGCGGTGTCAACCTCACGACTATTGCGGTCGAGCCTGTCAGCAGCCCAGTCATCACACAAACACGTAATGGTGAAGAGCTTACCCCTGCCCCCCATAAAATTCAGGGCATTGGCGCCGGATTTATTCCAGGTAATCTCGACTTAGATACGCTTGATGCCGTTGAACAGGTCGATAACGACGAGGCCATATCCATGGCAAAGCGCTTGATGCGCGAAGAGGGTATTCTGGCCGGAATTTCTTGCGGTGCGGCATTGGTTGCCGCCGTGCGCGTGGCAGAGCGCCCAGAAAATGCCGGCAAGACCACCGTCGTGATCATGCCAGATTCTGGCGAACGCTACCTTTCGAGCATTTTGTTTGCCGGTGAGTTCAGTGATAGTGAGCTAAAGCAGTAATCATTTTATTTATCGCCACAAAAAAACAGCCCGGCGCTTTAATTAAAACGCCGGGCTGTTTTATGGCACAAACGATTGGCCGACTACTTTTTGCTCACTATTTAACGACTCGTATTTTCAGCTACTTAACCACCCGTAAACTGGGGCGTTTACTTGATGCCTTACCCGAATCATCCGGCGCCGATGGCTCTGGGTCAGACCCTGGCTCATGCTCAAACATCATACCCTGACCATTCTCACGAGCGTAAATACCCGATACAGCAGCACAAGGCACGTAAATATCCGTCGGCAAGCCACCAAAACGCGCATTAAAACTAACCGCTTCATTACTTAGCTCTAACCCTTGTATTGCTCTGGGCGCAACATTCAGAACGATCTGACCATCTTTATTGACGTGATCCTGAGGCACCATGACATTATCCATCATGGCATTCACTAAGAGATAAGGCGTGCAATCGTTTTCCACAATCCACTCATACAGAGCACGGATCATATAAGGGCGACTTGATGTCATTTTCATAAACTAAATACCAACATCTAACGATAAAAAAGGGGCCTAAGCCCCTTTCAAATACACCATAGAATTATAGGTGCATCTCTTTTTCTAACTCACTCAAGCTTTCCTGGAAAGACTCACGGGCAAACAAACGCTCCATATACGCTTTCAGTGGTTTGGCTTGCTTAGTATTAGGTAACTTTATACCCAGCGACTCCAAACGCCACAGGATAGGACCCAGACAGCAATCCACCAAGGTGAACTCTTCGCTCATAAAGAACGGAAGCTCGTCGAAAATAGGGGCAACTGCAAGCAGGCTTTCTTTTAGCTCTTTGCGCGTCTCTTCAGCTTCATCACCGTCAGCACCATTCACGAGAACGTCAATCAATGGACACCAATCCTTCTCGATACGCTGCATCCACAACCGGCTCTGAGCGCGCGCTACAGGGTACACAGGTAACAACGGTGGATGCGGGAAGCGCTCATCCAGGTATTCCATCATAACTTTCGTTTCGTACAAAGCCAGGTCGCGATCAACCAGGGTAGGAAGACTGTTGTATGGATTCAATTCAGCCAGTACTTCCGGCTTATTCTCAGGATCAACATCAACCATTTCTACTGAAACGCCTTTCTCGGCCAGCACAATGCGAACACGATGACTGTAGTGGTCTGCTGCATCGGAATAATAAGTCATTGTTGAGCGTTTAGCTGCCACACCCATGGGTATTACCTCTTCATAAATTTAAAAATACAAACGGGCGGGTCGCTCTCACGACCCGCCCGATCAACCGCCAAACAATGAGTTAGTGGATATCTCTCCAGTACTCTCGGTTTAGCAAGTAAGTGAATACAAATAGCACACACAAGAACAGCAGGACGTAAACACCTAGGCTTTTACGCTCTTCTGTCATTGGCTCAGCAACGTACGCCATAAAGTTCACAAGGTCGTACACAGCCTCGTCAAATTCTTCAGGAGACACGGTGCCCTTAACGTCGCCAACTTGAAGGCTGCCGCAATGTTCATCCATCACCACATCACCCAGATCATCACGAACCGCATTGCCGTGACTGTTCAGTTTAGGGCCAGGAGCGCACTCCTGCAGACCCTGCATTTCCAGCATCACGTGCGGCATAGCCACTTTATCAAATACACGGTTGTTGACACCGGTAGGACGCGAGTCATCTTTATAGAAATTACGCAGGTATGTGTACAGCCACTCTGGATTTCGTGAACGAGCCACCAAAGTAAGGTCAGGTGGTGTTGCACCAAACCAAGCCTTGGACTGATCCTTTTGCATAGGAATATTCATTAACGAACCAATTTTAACATCGTCAAACACTAAATTAGACAACATTACATCGTGCGGAATATCCAAATCATCAGCAACGCGGCCATAACGGGAATACTTTGCTGAGTGGCAACCCATGCAATAGTTAGTAAACCACTTAGCGCCTGATTGTAACGACTCTTTGTTGGTTAGATCCGGCTCCATCGCATCACACTGGATGGCACCACAATTAAAACCGCCAGCAGAAGCTACCGCCTTAATCGGAACAATAGTAAGGAGAACAAACAGCAGGAAACCACCCCATACCAAAGACTTAGGCAGACCTTTTTCTTGTGTACGATCCGGCTCAGGTAAGACAGAGTCTTTACCAACCAGCCAAGGCGTAGCAATAACAAATGCCGCCAGAGCAGTACCAAACAAATGCAAGAACATACCAACGTGGTCCTCACCGTGGCCGAAGCCAATCCAGGCAATATTCAGCAGCATAAGGCCGAAGAACAAGCTCATGGCGATATTCCATACCGTGGTCTGCTTCTTCAGCGGGTTGGTTACCATTGGCATCTGGAAGAAGAAAGCGAAGTAATACACGGTCGCTAACTGCCCCAATACGGTACGGCCTTCTGTCGGAGACTTAACACCCAAGTAACCCAGAATGACAAAGATCGCAGCAAACAGCATCAAAGAAACGCGTGGCATAAAGCCCTTATAGCGAATCGACTTCACAGGGCTCTTATCTACCCACGGCAGCACAAACAAGATAGCGACCGACGCAGCAAACATGATAAAACCAAGCAATTTAGACGAAATAGGTCCAAGGTCGATGGTTATTGCACGCAGAACAGCATAGAAAGGTGTGAAATACCATACCGGCGCAATGTGCGTTGGTGTCTTCAAGTTATTCGCTTCTTCGAAGTTGGCGTACTCCAGGAAGTAGCCACCCGCTTCCGGCATAAAGAAGATAATAAAACAGAAAACGAACAGGAAAACGGTGACACCCACCAGGTCGTGAACGGTATAGAACGGATGGAAAGGTATGCCGTCTTTAGGGATACCATTTTCATCTTTGTTCTTTTTGATCTCAACACCGTCAGGGTTGTTTGAACCCACTTCGTGCAACGCCAGAACATGCATCAGCACCAGCGCCAAAATCACGATAGGCAGAGCCACAACATGCAGAGAGAAGAATCGATTCAGGGTTGCGCCTGAAATCAAGAAGTCGCCTCGAATCCACTGTACCAGGTCATCACCCACTACCGGGATAGCACCAAACAGGGAAACAATCACCTGAGCACCCCAGTAGGACATCTGACCCCATGGAAGCACATAACCCATGAACGCTTCAGCCATCAGCATCAGGAAGATAAACATCCCGAACACCCACACTAGCTCGCGTGGCGCCTTGTAAGAACCGTACAGCAAACCGCGGAACATATGCAGGTAAACCACAATAAAGAAGGCAGAGGCACCTGTGGAGTGCATATAACGTAGCAGCCATCCATAGTCCACATCACGCATGATGTATTCAACAGAAGCAAAATCATCTTCAGCACTTGGGGTGTAGTGCATCGTCAGCCAAATACCGGTTAACAGCTGGTTAACCAATACGAACAGCGACAAAACACCGAAGAAATACCAAAAGTTAAAGTTTTTCGGGGCATAGTACTTGGCCATGTGCGTGTCCCACGCACGATAGATTGGTAAACGGTCGTTAATCCAATCCATCAGGCCACCTTTGTTATTATCGCTCATGTTTAGGTCTCCTGATCCACGCCAATGACAATCAATGTATCCGACTCATAACTGTGAGGCGGAACCTCCAGGTTGGTCGGCGCTGGTACACCTTTCAATACGCGGCCAGCCAAATCAAACTTGGAGCCGTGACATGGGCAGAAGAAACCACCCAGCCAGTCACTTTCACCGAAGTTAGTCGCACCCACTTCAGGGCGATACTGAGGCGCACAACCCAAATGGGTACAGAGGCCTAGCAGTATGAGAAATTCGTCTTTAATGGAGCGATTTGCATTCTGCGCGTAGGCAGGCTGCTGAGGTTCAAGAGATTGCGGGTCGCGAACGCGCTCATCCATCTTAGGCAGCATTGCTAAGGTTTCCGGCGTACGGCGCAGCACATAAACGGGTTTGCCACGCCATTCGACGACAACCATCTGACCTGGCTCAAGCTTGCTTAAATTCGCTTTCACCGGCGCACCGGCGGCCTTCGCCTTGGCACTTGGACTCCATGAAGCAACAAACGGCTTCAACACGCCGACAACACCCACGCCACCCACCACACAGGTCGCCCTGATCAAAAACCGGCGACGACCATCATTTACTCCGTCATTACTCACGACGTTTCTCTCCTGTTGTAGAGCTGATCAAACAGTAACTGCCTGAATTCTATAGATTTAGAGTTATTTTTCTTGACTGTAAAATGGGCATAATATTAATGGAGTTGCCACCTATAGACAAGAAAAACCCTGCCATCTACAGGCATTTAAATCAGCTATTTAAATCGACAGGCAAAAAAAAGCCCGGACTGAAACAATCCGGGCAATGTTTTGCAGACTTTCGAAAAAGCCGAAAACTGTTTTAACGCTTGGAGAACTGAGTGCTCTTACGTGCTTTACGCAGACCAACTTTCTTACGTTCAACTTCACGCGCATCACGAGTTACATAACCAGCGCTGCGCAATGCACCACGGAGAGTCTCGTCATACTGCATCAAAGCGCGAGTCAGACCGTGGCGAATAGCGCCTGCCTGACCGAAGCTACCACCGCCTTTAACGGTAACTTTGATGTCAAATTTTTCAACCATATCAACCAGCTCAAGCGGCTGGCGAACGATCATACGTGCAACTTCACGACCGAAGTACTCATCAAGAGTCTTATCATTAACAACGATATTGCCGCTGCCCTGTGAAATGAACACGCGAGCCGTAGAGGTCTTACGGCGTCCGGTTCCATAATATTGAGTCATCTATCTAGCTCCCGATTAAACGTTAAGTTCTTGTGGTTGCTGAGCAGCATGTGGGTGCTCAGTACCTGCGTAAACTTTTAATTTCTTGAACATTGCACGGCCCAATGGACCACGAGGTAACATGCCTTTAACGGCCGCCTCGATTACACGCTCGGGGGCTTTATCGATCAACTTCTCAAAGCTAATGGACTTGAGGTTGCCCACGTAACCGGTGTGGCGATAGTACATTTTGTCCTTCGCTTTTTTACCTGTTACCTGAACTTTCTCAGCGTTTACAACAACGATGTAATCGCCGGTGTCTACGTGAGGGGTGTACTCTGCTTTATGCTTACCGCGCAAACGTGTAGCGATCTCAGTGGCCATGCGGCCTAGAGTCTTACCATCTGCATCGATAACGAACCAGTCGCGCTGTACTGATTCTGGCT
Source organism: Cellvibrionaceae bacterium (assembly GCA_030597965.1). GTDB lineage: Bacteria > Pseudomonadota > Gammaproteobacteria > Pseudomonadales > Cellvibrionaceae > JAUVQU01. The sequence continues at coordinate 341 of JAUVQU010000041.1, read as the reverse complement.
TGGCACTAATAGTCTTCATGTTGTATTTGCCTTTAACCTACGGATGTATATACCCCAAAAATGGGAGCGCGAATTCTACATGCCATCAATACAAAAGACAACCAACTGTTGAATCCATTTTCAGAGGAGCCCAAGCACCTTCTGACCCCGCCAACGCTCACTTTTCACACGCCGCATCCATATTTAGATCCACTCCCCACTCAAAGGCTGAACGCCGCAATACTAACATCACTTCACCCGATTCAGGGGTCTCCTCTTTAGGCTCGCCATAAGAAAGCAGCAACCAAACACCATCCCAATAAGCTACAGCCACACCCTGACGCAAATGACAAACAATCGAG
>JAUVQU010000194.1 GCA_030597965.1 Cellvibrionaceae bacterium | reverse complement strand
TCTTTAAGTCTTTATCTGAGATGGTTTTATCAACACCCAGCGCCGCATAGGCCATGTCCAGATTATTGGCTGAGGTTTGCTCGCTGCCCGAAGAATAACCCCCGGAGTACTGCCCGCCACTTTGGCCTCCATGATAGTAACCACCTTTAAACTGGTTTTGCGCGTTGATCATGCGCATTAACTGTTCAAAGGCGAAACTAGAGAAGCCTAACTTGCTGGCAACTTTCTGCAATACGTCATGCTCTGCCGCATGCATTTCCCCATCGGCCATTGCCATGTTGATGAGGTAGACTAAAAGCATCTGCTTAAGATTACTGTGACGACCACAATGGACATTAAAGTCGCTCAGTAATGCCTCGAGGTTAAAGTCCTGTGTGCTACCCAGCTTGAAAAATTTAATGGCTTCCGAACGGTGCGCCGAGGTTAAGCCCATTTTCGTCATGATTTGTTCGGCGGCCGATATTTCTGACTGCGACACCTGACCATCGGCTTTAGCCAGATAACCCATGAGGGTAAAAACGGTTTTAAAGAAGTAGGTTTGCGCCTGCTGGCGCTCCTCTGGGCTGGGGGTCAGACGACGAACCAGTAGCGCACGATCGACCATGCCGCCAACAAAGAAGCCCAATAGTGCGCCGAAAAAGCCACCCCAGCTATAACCTAAAAAGGCACCAATCCATTTACCCATTATTCATTCCTACAATTAAAATCTACTTCACCCGAGCCGATGGCTTGAACATTATTGTTTACATCCTGTAGTTCTGGATTTACCCCAAAAGCACCCAGCCCGGTCGTAGCCGGGAATGGCGGAGAATTGGTTTTTACAGAGCATTTCTTAGCATCAACTCTTTTGGATGCGGACTCATATAAAAAGAGCGCTCTATACCAACGTCAGGATACTGTCTAAAGTGGTGCTTAAGCAAAGTAATTGGTACGACCAGCGGCACAGAACCCAGACGATAGTCCTCTATCGCTTCCGTCAGCTCTTCTCTATCTTGGGGCGACAGGCCATTTTTTAAATAGCCACGGATATACTCCAGCACATCCACATGGTTTTTTCTGGAGGCTTTCGTTTTTAGCAACACCATTAACTGGGCGATGTATTGTGTGGCGACAGTATCGACACCGGCCTTTTCTTGCTCTAGCTTATGCGCCAGCTCATTAGCCAACCAACTACCCAGTTCGCGCGCCTTTGTTTGATTCCGAGCAAACAGATTTAACTTGTGCCGGCCGTGAAATTCCATCAAAGCTTTGGACGTTAAGCCCTGAGCTTCCAACTGGCGCCATCGATGATAGATAAATACACGCTCAATGAAGTTCTCGCGAATGATGGCATCACCCAGACGCCCCTCTTCCTCTACCGGGAGATTGGGAAAGTTTTTCATCAGTTGTTCGGCGTAAATACCAACGCCTGTTTCGGTCGACTGATACTGCTCAACGCCTTTCTTATCAGTGAAATGGCTATAGGTTTTTACTCGCTCCATGCCGCAACTTGGGGAGCCTTTTTTTAGAATGTAGCCCATGATGTCGCGGTGCCACGACACCTGCTCATTGGCTGTATGTCGCAGGGAATCGGTTACGTCCTGACCTGGGTCTTTGCTGCCTTCGCAGCGTATACCCCCTTCGTTGTCATTGTGTGCCACCAGACGGATGGTTTCGCGGGGGACGCCTAAACCAATCGACATTTCCGGGCAGAAAGCACGAAACTCAAAATAGTCGCCGAGGGTATGAACAATGTAGGGATCATTTTTATGCCCTCCGTCGTAGCGGACTTTCTCACCCAACAGACAGCTGCTGATGCCTATAAGAATTTTGTCTGACACGGCTGAATCATTTTTTGTCATCACCATAATCTCCCAGCGCACCCTTCACCAGCTGCCAGAGTTGATTGCGGTAGTCTTCTGACTCATTAACCAATTGGTGCCTGGCCCCTTCGATAAAGTGAGTTCGCGCGTGAGGAAATTTTGATTCCAGTATTTTTACATTCCAGGGGCCATCCACCGTATTGTCTTCGGTGCCCTGAATAATGGTCAGTTTATGGGGCTGTGTGGTGAGACCCTCAACGACCTTAACCCACTCACCCATCGCCTCTACCCAAAGAAATGGGAGGTGTTTCACCTGCAGCGGATCGAGAAACTCGAGAAAGTATAGAAAATCATAGTCATGGCTATTGGCGTTAAAACCCCTGGGAAGCCGATCGACAACCCGTTTTATCACCTTGAAGTATGTGTGCATATAGCTCCAGTTCTTTGCACGCACCAAAGGGGCCAGTAATACGACTTTTTCGAAAGCATTTTTGCCGTTTTCTGTTATTAAAAAGTTCAGTAGGATCGCACCACCTGTACTCTGACCAATGGCATGTAAAGGTCTAGGCATGGCATCACCCGCCAGTGATAGACTGGCCTGAAGGCATTCTCGGTATCGCTCAAAACTATCAATTGTCGCCTGTTCTCCGCTGCTGAGACCGTGCCCGGGCAGATCAAAACAGAACACGGCATAGCCTTCCTGCAACAACCAGCGTACTGCATGCTGACAAAGACCCGTGTGATCTGTATAGCCATGCTGAAACCAAACAGTTCCTTTTTGATGTGAGCGCTCACTTACCCAGTAGTGCGCGCAGATTCTGTAGCCCGCCGCATCAAAATAGCCTAAGCCATGGGTTACATCGGACATCTCAACCGAAAAGTTAATACCATAATAATTCAGATATTGCTGTACCGACTCGCTGGCAACAAAGTCCGTACATTCTGTGCCCGCACCAAAGGTAAGTGGCGGCATATCGGCTTTTATTTGTTCAATTACATCCCAAGGCAGCATTCAGTTTTCCTCATTACTCACCTTATCTTAACGAATATATTTTGTGCAGGCATAAAAAAGCGGCCAAGGGCCGCTTTTTTATTTATCACTGAAACGCTGTGATATTACAGTTCTCCACGATCATAACGCAGGAACATATCTTCCAGGCTAATTGGGCTAATTTTACTGGCATTACCGGCTGTGCCGAATGCTTCGTAACGCGCTATACAAATATCTTTCATGGCGGTTACTGTTGCCGCCAGGAATTTACGCGGGTCAAACTCACTTGGATTTTCTGCCAAGAAGCGACGAGTGGCACCTGTTGAAGACAAGCGTAAATCGGTATCGATGTTGATCTTACGCACGCCGTGCTTGATGCCTTCTACAATCTGCTCAACGGGTACACCATAAGTTTCTGGAATCTCACCGCCGAATTCATTGATCACTTTCAACCACTCCTGAGGCACAGAAGAAGAACCGTGCATTACCAGATGGGTGTTAGGAATCGACTTGTGAATCTCTTTGATACGATCAATCGCCAATATGTCATCTGTAGGCGGGCGAGTGAACTTGTAAGCGCCGTGAGAAGTACCACAGGCAATTGCCAACGCATCTACACCGGTCTTCTGTACAAAATCCAAGGCTTCTACTGGGTCAGTCAGCATCTGATCCATAGTCAGCTTACCTTCCGCACCAATGCCATCTTCTTCGCCAGCTTCACCGGTTTCCAGTGAACCCAGACAACCCAACTCACCCTCTACAGAAACACCACCAGCGTGTGCCATTTCTACAGTGCGTCGAGTTACATCGACGTTGTAGTCGTAATCAGCAGGGGTCTTGCCGTCTTCACCCAATGAACCATCCATCATCACCGAGCTGAAGCCCAGCTGGATTGAACGCTGACATACGCTTGGCGATGTGCCGTGATCCTGGTGCATACATACGGGAATATGCGGAAATTCTTCAATCGCCGCCAAGATTAAGTGACGCAAGAAAGGTGCGCCGGCGTATTTACGTGCACCAGCCGAGGCCTGCACAATCACTGGAGAATCGGTTTGATCGGCCGCTTCCATAATGGCGCGCATCTGCTCAAGATTATTCACATTAAACGCAGGTACGCCGTAACCATACTCGGCGGCGTGATCCAACATTTGACGCATGCTAATTAGTGCCATGATTTCGTCCTTTTATTCAAAAAATATTCGTTATTAAGATATTCTAAGCGAACCACTTATCGCTCACCTACAAGATTAATTAACCCTTAGCTCGCTGCTCTAACATCGCGACCGCCGGTAATACTTTACCCTCAACATACTCCAAAAAAGCACCGCCACCCGTAGAGATATAAGACACTTTATCGGCTATACCGTACTTATCAACCGCTGCCAGGGTATCGCCGCCACCAGCAATTGAGAAACCATTGCTGTCGGCAATCGCCTTTGAAATTGCTTCTGTACCAGCACCAAACTGATCGAATTCAAACACGCCTACTGGGCCATTCCAAATAATGGTCTTTGCGCCAGCCAGGATCCCCGCCAATTGTGCCGAAGACTCGGGACCAATATCAAAAATCATGTCGTCCGCTTCCACGTCACCGGCAGCCTTCAAGGTCGCTTCGGCTGTTTCAGAGAATTCTTTACCTGTTACTACGTCACAGGATGTGAAATGCGGTTTCAACATCCGTCTCAACCAATATCGACCGATTCAGGCACTTTGACTGGCGCTAGAGAAGTGCTGGTGAGAATAATATCGTGGCGGCAGTTACCTACCCCTGTCCGGGGTGTTAATTCGCCGTCATGAGAGAGAACGCCGGGGAAGACTCAGTAGCAGTTTGTTTCCCGCAGGGGAGATTGGCTCAGGACACGTTCGTAACCGAAACGCGAAAGATCAAGACTGCGATACTCGCCGAATTGGATCAGCTCGCTCAGGGCACGCCC
>JAUVQU010000220.1 GCA_030597965.1 Cellvibrionaceae bacterium | reverse complement strand
GCTCTTTTATTGCGGCCAATAATCATGATCTGGTTGCCAGTTTTACCACGATTGGTGGTATTGGCTTGAATATATTCACGGCCTTCCCGGGTGAAGGTTTGAACCTGTTGACGGCCTTCGCTGAGGATCCAACCCGTGAGCGTATTAAGATCTGGTTAAAGTCGATGGTGTTTGATCAAAGCATCATCACTGATGAATTGATCGAAATGCGTTTTGCTCAGGCGACGGAGCCTAAAACCATGGAAACTTCACGACAGTTATATTCTGCGCAGTCTATACAGGGTATCGCAGATTTCCGCAGAGGCCCGATGGCGACAAAGACGATTGAGCACTTGTCGTCGATTCAGGCGCCAACACTGATCACTTGGGGGCGTGATGACCGTGTCAGCCCAATGGATATGTCGTTGATTCCTATGCGCCTTATCCCCAAAGCAGAGCTGCATGTGTTCCCGAACTGTGGCCACTGGTCCATGATTGAATGCAAAGCTCAGTTTGAAGAATTGGTAGAAGGCTTTATTCGTGTGAATGAGCCGGCGTTGTCTTAACCTGTAAGGTGAGAAAAAATAAAAAGGCCGTCTTCATTGGACGGCTTTTTTGTTTTTGTCTGCGGATAAATGAAGGGAGAGTTTTATGAGGGTTTTAGTGGTCGGTGGTACAGGTTTAGTGGGTGCTGATGTTGCTTTATTGCTTCGGGATCAGCGCCATGATGTGACTATCATGGCGCGTAAGCCGAGTGACTCTCCCTTGATTGCCGCGCTGCCATTTTTACAGGGTGATTACGTTAATGATGATCCCGCCAAATTTCCGTTAAGCGAATTTGATGCGCTGGTGTTCGCGGCAGCGGCGGATATTCGTTACTTGCCGATGGATGGCTCCATTGCGCCAGAAGACTTTTATTCGAAAGTAAACGATGTCGCTGTGCCGGCATTTTTTGAGGCGGCGCGTGCAGCGGGTATGTCCAAGGCGATTTATATCGGTACTTTTTATCCGCAAGTTGCGCCACACAGAATTGGTGAGTGCCCTTACGTGACGTCTCGCCACAATACCGATGTAGCGGTTCGAGCATTGGCGACCGGCGGCTTTAATGTATGCAGTTTAAGTTTGCCGTTTGTGCTGGGACATATACCCGGATTAGTGGTGCCACACATTGATGCCATGGCCAGTTACGCAAGAGGGGAGATCGAAGGTATGCCGGTGTTTGCACCAAAGGGTGGTGTTAATCACATCAGCTCTCGCTCGGTTGCTCAGGCTGTTAGTGGGGCGTTGGCGCGGGGAGAGTCGGGCAAGGCGTATTTACTGGCGGACCAGAATTATTCCTGGAAAGAGTATTTGGAGCGTTGGTTTACCGCTGCAGGCAACCCACAAGAATTGTCTGTGCTAGAAGACGACCACCCATTATTACCTAATGTAATCATGTTTGCTGGTGCCGGGGTAACAGTGGCCGTTGAGCCGGATAAAAATGAAGTGGCGCTATTGAATTACGAAAGAAACCAAATAGATGGGCTGATTCAGGAAATAGCACAAAGCTGAAGCAGGGGTAGTGGAAATTAAAAAGGCGAGCTATTCAGGCTCGCCTTTTTAATAGATGGAAGGTTTTTAGGCTTACTTTTGAGCTTTTGTTTTGGCTCTCGCTTTAGTGCCCGCATCTGCTTTGGCGGTGGTTTTCTGGGCGGCTTTCAGTAATTCCTGTTTAGACTCTTCCAGGCACTCCATGTAAAAGTCGTTATCTTCCATAGCGGTTTTATCACTGGATACACCCAGTACAACCCTGCTGCCTATATTGGTGATGCCGTGGAATAAGCGGTTTCCGTCCATCAGTGGGCCGATTGGATGGGCGCTGGTGATTTCTGCGCCGGCAAAATACTTGGTCGCACCGACAGGGCCGGGGACATTGCTAATAACCATGTTTATCCCGGTGATATACGCAGAGGTGTCTATGTCGATTTTGTCCATTGCCCAGCTTTGCATGTTGCGCATATAGGCCGGCAGGCTGTCATCCATGGCTGCAGTGAGTTCGCTGACAATATCGCGTGCCAGTGGAATGCCTCTGGCTGTGCGGCTTTGCACTTTGGCCAGGCGGCGTGAGGGATTACCTTCGTCGGTGCCGACGCTGATCATCATCATAGAGATCATGTTGCCGTTGCCATCTGCGTCCTCTTTTGGTCGGACAGAAACTGGGCAGGCGGCGATCAGAGATTTTTCTTCAGGTAGCTCATCATGCTTGATGAGGTAGCGGCGCATGCCTCCGCCGATGATCGAGATCATGACGTCGTTGATGCTGGTCCCAGCCTGAAGGGCTCGAATGGCTTGCAGGTCGGCAACTTCCCAATTAATCGAATTGTATGTGCGTTCATCGGCAACCTTGCCATTAAAGCGTGTTCTCGGCGCTGCGATCTGGTCAGGCTTGCTTTCCGTACGTAATTCGTTGATCAGCTCCCAGCCTTTTTGTGCAGTTTTGTAGCCAGAGCGCCAACTCTTGACGCTTTGCTCCCACATGCGAGGCAGTGTGCGCGCCCACATCTCGGCTTCTGTTGGTAAGTCTTTGGCGGGCCTGCTTTTTTTCTTTTTAGGCTTTTCTGTTTCAGGTGTATCGCTCATCAGCCCGTAGACAAGTTGTAGAAATGCCTTGCCATCGACATAGGCATGGTGGAAACGACTGATAACGGCATAACTGCCCTTGGCTACTCCGTCCATGCCATCAATGCCGTCAATGATGTGGATGTCCCAGGGTGGGCGACTGTGATCCATGGGGTGGGTATTGATCGCCGCCGCCATTGCCCGCAGTTGATCCCAGTTGCCCGGGTGTGGAAGGCCCAAATGTTTAATGTGATGTTTGTAGTCTATGTTGTCTGTGTGAGCCCAGTAGGGGTAGTCCAGTTCCATAGGTGCCTTGAATAGAGTGCGGTGAAAAACCGGGCTGTTATCAATGCGGTTGTGCAGAAACGAGTAGACGTCATCAAAGTTGAACTCACCCGCTTCGCTGGTGGCTGGGTTACAAATCCACATGACAGATATTGTGAATGGACTGTTGGCCTGATCCATCGTGTAAAATTGAACATCGGCCGGGGTGAGCTGCTTCATGAAAGTTTCCGTTGAATGATTGTCTGGAATATAAAAGGGTGGCGTATTGTACAGAATAGTACGCAGGGGAAAAATTAAGTTGTGTAATGTTGAGAGGGGGTATTGGTGTCGTACGTTATTCGGGGGGAAGCCCTAAAGACCCAAGGGCAACCTTAGGAGCTGCTTAGCCCCACTGCCTGAGCTTGCCGGTATCGAGGTGGATAAAGTTGCTGCTAGGGTAATAGCCGACTCCGCCTGCTTTAAGGTTTAAAGCAGCTTTGCGCACTTGCGCCAGATTCTGCTTGGGTAGGCGAATGTCGATGGCGCGCCCTTGCATATGAAGGCTTTTCTTGGCGGTTTTATGCCCCATTTGGCGCAGCTTTTCGTTGGTTGCTGGGGAGCGGTAACCGGAGATGATATGGACTTCTCCAGTGTGACCCATGGTCTGCTGTAACCGATGAACCTGATCCAGTAGTAGGGGATCCATATGTGTTGTCTGGTTGGCGCGATGATCGCGTAGCAGGCTGTTGAGGCGTATGAGTTCGTCCATCTGGTACTCGCCGTCAGCCCAATAGGTGCTGCAGATACGCTCGCCTGTGTGGAGATTCAGCATCGACAGCTTTCGCTCTGGACTGTTGCCGGTGCTTGCCAGCAGAGGCTGAGCGCTAGAGCTCAAGGCCAGCAGGCTGGAAAGTTTTACAAATTGGCGGCGGTTGATCGACATAAACACTGATTCACGATTGATTAAAAGTTATGCAATTATGCTGATTCGTGAGCGTCTTGTATAGCAAAAAGTAAATAAAAATGTGCCTGATACTACTTTTTGTTCTATAAAGTTGACCGGGATCACGGTTTTGGTAGGGCTTTTATCGGATTAAATGTGCGGGAATTAATGCTTTCTGGGCGAAAGTGATGTCTAGGGGTGGAAAGGCTAGAGCTGTATGAAAACAGGCGCCGGCTTGTTGATGATGGCGTCGTGCTGGTAGAAGTCGTCCCGGAAATGCACCAAATTATGCTCATCGACCCAGGCGGTGTGATAGGCGATATAGGTGGGTAATTCTTGCTGCAGTTTAATGTATTTGATGTCGCCCTG
>JAUVQU010000031.1 GCA_030597965.1 Cellvibrionaceae bacterium | reverse complement strand
GTTCTTCATCGCGCTTATTGCGGTTGTCACGATCATCATCGCGGCGATCGTTGCGATTTCTATTGCGGCTTCTGCTATCACGACGACGGTTCTGGTTGCTGCGACCGCGACCACGATTACGACGTTTCTTTTCTTCTTCCTCTTTGCGTAAGCGTTCAGCTTCAGCGGCAGCCGCTGCTTTCTTGCTGGTGCCAAGCAGTTTATCGACTAGGCGAGCAAGTAGGCCAGGTTGCGCGTCTTTACTCTCAGCGACTTTTTGCTCTGTTTTTACAGATGCTTCTGGTGCTGGTTGCGAAGGTGCTGTCTGCTGTACGGCGGCTTGAGGCATCGCCTTGGGTTGTTCAGTCTCAACCTCTTCAGTGCTCTCATCCTTACTGCCGGCAATTTTATAGCTGGTTTCTTTAAGGGTGCCGTCATCGTCATCACGTAAACGTTGGACTTCGAAGTGTGGCGTAACCATGTTTTCATTTGGAACCACAACAACGCGTGTTTTATTGCGTTCTTCGATACCGTGAATAGCTTTACGCTTTTCGTTCAGTAGGTAGGTGGCCACCGCCACAGGCGCAATGGTACGAATTTCTGCACTGCGTTCTTTCTGGGCCTGTTCTTCAACCAAACGAAGAATAGACAGCGCCAGTGAGCGAGTGCCGCGGATAGTGCCTTGGCCGCTACAGCGTGGACAAACTTTAGACGTGGTTTCACCCAGTGACGGACGCAGACGCTGACGAGACATTTCCAGCAGCCCAAAGCGAGAAATACGTCCCACCTGAACACGAGCACGATCCATGGCAAGTGCGTCTTTCATGCGATTTTCAACAGCGCGTTGGTTGCGAACGGGCTGCATATCGATGAAGTCGATGACGACTAAGCCACCCATGTCACGCAAGCGTAACTGGCGAGCAATTTCATCGGCCGCTTCAAGGTTGGTTTGTAGTGCCGTTTCTTCAATATCGCGGCCTTTGGTGGCGCGGGAAGAGTTAATGTCGATAGAGATAAGCGCTTCTGTGACATCAATTACGATGGAGCCACCGGAAGGCAGCTTCACTTCACGCTGGAAGGCGGTCTCAATCTGGCTCTCAATCTGGTAGCGATTGAACAGTGGAGTGTCGTCCTCGTAGAACTTCACTTTATTCGAGTAATTCGGCATCACCTGATTAACGAAACCAATCGCCAAATCATAGGCTTCGCGGTTATCGATAATGACTTCGCCGATATCTGGGCGCAGGTAGTCACGAATCGCGCGGATAATGACGTTGCTTTCCTGGAAAAGGAAATGCGGCGCTTTGGATGTGTCTGACTCTTCTTTGATGGCTTGCCATAGCTGCAGCAGGTAGTTGAAATCCCACTGTAATTCTTCAGCGCTGCGGCCAACACCTGCGGTGCGAACAATAACACCCATACCAGACGGCATTTCGATACTGCCCAGCGCTTCACGTAATTCGGCGCGGTCTTCACCGTCGATACGGCGTGAGATACCACCGGCGCGAGGGTTGTTTGGCATAAGGACAAGGTAGCGTCCTGCTAGGCTGATAAAGGTGGTGAGGGCGGCGCCTTTATTGCCGCGCTCTTCTTTATCGACCTGAACGACGACTTCCATACCTTCTTTGATGACATCCTTAATGCGGACGCGGCCATCAACGTTTTTTGGGGACTTGCTGAAGTATTCGCGAGAAATTTCTTTTAGGGGCAAAAAGCCGTGGCGATCAGCACCATAGTCAACGAACGCAGCTTCGAGGCTGGGCTCAACTCGGGTGATTTTACCTTTGTAAATGTTGGCTTTCTTCTGCTCGCGGTTGCGGTTTTCGATATCAAGATCGTAAAGCCACTGGCCGTCAACAAGCGCTACGCGCAACTCTTCTGGTTGAGTTGCATTAATAAGCATTCTTTTCATGTGTTACCTGATTTTCTTGTGCGCAGGTAGGAGGGTGGGCAGGAGGGAGTGGAGATCAGTCTCTTAACGGCACGCTGCTCGAAAGCTCGCACCGGCGACTGTTGGGGTGTACTGATGGTATATAGATCTATCCAGTGAAGCGGTTCATAGAAGCGCGCGCAGCTGGTGTTTATACCGTACAACCATGTACTCAAGTTGTTACCAAAGCCTCATGTGCTCTGGGTTTGGGGCCGGATGATGTTCCTATTTATTGCTATATACTTTATTGGCAATACACTAAGCAGTAGGCTTAAATATGCGGCTTACAGTAGGTAACAAAAGGGGCGTAGCCCTAGGTTAGCGATTTAACAATGTCTGCGTCGCCACATAGGGCGAATTGGTTTGATTGTTGTCGCAATACCCGACCTATCGAGTATCTCTAATTCACTTCTCTTCTGACAACCCACGTCACTGCGTGGTTGTCGTATGGTCTATTGGCTTTATTTATCGGTAGACTTTCATAAACACGATAGGGACGAATAGAACCGTTCATTTTTGTGTCTGTTTCGAGAGTGGCGCGCTACACCTTATGGTGTCTTTATGCGTCTGCCATCAATCTCGCGCCTTCAGCGGTATTCCCTGAGTTGATATGCCCGTGTGCTTACCACATCGCGATACCTGAGAACCTGCCTGATCAAGGCTGGCGTGACTATAGCAACATTAAAGGAGACCATCAAATTATCTGACCTATTTAACTGATAATAAAAGGTTTTTATTTTAAGAGCTGTTAGAATCCGCGAATGACTGAATCCACCTCTAAAGTTTCCGACAAGCCTCTCAGCAAAGTACAATTTATTGAGATTGATGAGGACCGTGCCGGTCAAAGAATCGACAATTTTTTGCTTTCCTTACTAAAAGGCGTCCCTAAATCCCGTATTTATCGGATAGTTCGCAAGGGCGAAGTGCGTGTAAATAAAGGTCGGATTAAGCCCGAATACAAATTAAAGGCCGGGGACGTGGTTCGAGTGCCTCCAGTTCGCCTTGGTGATGCGAAGGTCATCCCTAAGCCAAGTAACCAATTGGCGGAACACCTTAACAATGCGGTTTTATTCGAAAATGACAGTTTGCTGGTTATCAATAAGCCCTCGGGCTTAGCGGTTCATGGTGGCAGTGGGGTAAGTCTTGGGTTGATTGAGTCTTTGCGTCAGTTGCGTCCAGATTGTCGATACCTGGAGTTGGTACATCGTTTAGATCGCGATACTTCCGGCTGTATTATGATCGCCAAAAAGCGCAGCATGTTGCGCTATTTGCATGAGCAGCTAAGAGAAGGGCGAATTCAAAAGTATTATCACGCACTGGTCGTCGGTCGCTGGCCCAATCGTCGTAAAGAGGTGAAGGCACCATTGCGCAAGAACGACCTGCAAAGTGGTGAGCGGGTAGTAAGAGTCGACCCGGAAGGCAAGGATTCCCTGACTAAGTTCAGGATTTTACAGCATTATCAGGGCTGCTCTCTGGTAGAAGCGAAACCGATCACAGGCCGCACACACCAAATTCGTGTTCATGCCCAGTATGTAGGGCACCCATTGATTGGCGATCCAAAATATGGGGAGCAGCAAGCTAACAAGGAAATGAAGGCGTTGGGGTTCAACCGATTGTTCCTCCACGCTGCGGCACTGGAGATTTATATGCCCGATTCAAAGGCTCGGCTCAAAGTAGAAGCGCCTCTGGATGAGCGTCTGGCGGGTCCTCTTGCCCGTTTATCTCCGGCAAGTTCTTAGCTTTAATGCCTGCCAAGCTCATTGTATTTGATTGGGATGGCACTCTCTGTGACTCAACGGCCAAAATATGTCTGGCGTTACAGCGCGGAGCAGATGAGGTTGGCTTGAGTGTGCTAACTGGTGATCAGATTCAAAATATTATCGGTCTTGGTTTGCCTGAGGCTATACGCGCACTCTACCCCTCAATTGCACAGCCTCAGCTTGAATCTTTGCAATTGGCTTATACGGAGCACTACGCTGCGGATATCAGCCCCAACCAACTTTTTCCTGACGCACTCGAAACACTTGACGTCTTACGTGACAGAGGTCATTTGTTGGCCGTCGCTACCAGTAAAAGTCGTTATGGATTATCAAGAGTATTAACTGATTTAGGCATGCAGGAATATTTTGACGCTTCCCGCTGCGCTGATGAGACTCGATCTAAGCCAGATCCATTAATGTTGAATGAATTGTTGTCAGAGCAGGGCGTGCATCGACAAGATGCCGTTATGGTCGGCGACACTGAATATGATATGGAGATGGCTCGTCGTGCTGATGTGCGGTGTATTGCTGTTGATTTTGGTGCGCATTCTATAGAGCGATTAACACCCTATAAACCAATCGCATGTCTATCTGAGTTAGGTGAGCTCTTACATTTATAAAATATTCCTTACTTGCTGAGCGCCTTACTTTCAGAACTCCTTACTTGCTGAACTCCTTACTTGCTGATCAATGCCAATATCTCTAAGGTTTATGTACGGCTGATTATTTTAAGGTGTGCGTATCGGAAAAGTGAGAGTTATGGACAATAAGCAATGTATTTTGGCGATAGATCAGGGCACCACTAGCTCGCGGGCTATGGTGTTTAATCAGAAAGCTGAGGTTGTGACTTCGGCTCAAGAGGAATTCTCTCAGTACTTTCCCAGTGAAGGGTGGGTAGAACACGACGCCGAAGAAATTTTTACTTCGGTGCTGAATGTTACCCGCAGAGCGTTGGCGCAAGCGGAAAGTGAAGAGGGGTATCAGGTCGCAGGAATCGGCATCACAAACCAGCGTGAAACAACCGTTGTCTGGGAGCGCGCAACAGGCCTGCCAATCTATAACGCAATTGTGTGGCAAGACCGTCGGACGGCCGATCAATGTGATGCACTGAAAGAAGAGGGGCTCGAAGCCAGTATCCGGTCACGAACGGGACTCTTGTTGGATCCTTATTTCTCCGCAACAAAAATAGCGTGGATTTTAGATAATGTAGGGGGCGCAAGAGCGAAGGCGGAAGCTGGAGAGCTCGCCTTCGGTACTATTGATAGCTTTTTAATTTGGCGTCTCACGGGTGGTGAAGTTCATGCTACCGATGCTACCAATGCCAGTCGAACAAACTTATACAATATTCACACGGGGCAATGGGATCCAGAACTGCTTAAGATTTTCCGCATCCCCGCATCTCTTTTACCAAAAGTACTGGATTGTTCAGCAGATTTTGGGCTGGTCGCCCCCAGCTTATTTGGCCGAACTATTCCCATCACAGGCGTCGCCGGAGATCAACAAGCGGCCACTATTGGGCAGTGTTGTTTTGAGCCGGGCGCTATCAAAAGTACCTATGGCACCGGCTGTTTTGTGTTGATGAATTCAGGCAGTGAAGCGCTCGTCTCAAAAAATCGTTTGTTGACCACGGTTGCCTATCAATTGGATGGGGAGGTTACCTATGCGATTGAGGGTTCTATTTTTGTTGCTGGTGCCGCAGTGCAATGGTTGAGGGATGGCTTGGGTGTCATTTCCAGTGCCGCCGAAACGGAAGCGATGGCCAGTGGATTGCAAAGTAACAGTGGTGTTTATCTGGTCCCGGCATTTACAGGGCTGGGTGCTCCCTATTGGCGTCCGGATGTAAGAGGGGCCATTTTTGGTTTGACACGTGATACAGGCCCTGCCGAACTGGTAAGAGCTGCCTTGGAGTCGGTTTGCTATCTGACCCATGATCTTTTCACGGCAATGGCCGAGGACGGTATTAAGCCAAAGTTACTGAAAGTTGACGGTGGCATGGTGGCTAATGATTGGCTGGTTCAGTTCCTGGCAAATACTTTGGATATGCAGGTTTATCGCTCCAGTATCGCAGAGACAACGGCGTTAGGTGCTGCCTATCTGGCCGGTCGGTATTTGGGTGTTTATGGCGATTTTTCCTCATTTTCTCAGTTATCACAGGGCGGAGATCAGTTTCAGCCAGATATTGATCCAGATCAGCGAGAAGCTTTACTAAAAGGTTGGAGCGATGCGGTTTTTCGTACACTGTAAGTAACCTTTTTTGTAATGATGTGTTTGCCTTTTCTAAAACTTTAATCGGCAAGGTCTTTTTTTAATAAGTGAACGGCTATGGATTTAAGAGAGACAAACCTGAGTAAGCTTCGTCAGGAAACCTTTGATGTGCTCATACTGGGCGGTGGTATCAATGGTGCCGTTGCCGCTGCCTCTCTTGCGGCTAAAGGTGTCAAGGTGGCCCTTATTGACCGGGGTGATTTTGCTGGCTGTACCAGTTCAAATTCCTCAAACCTGGCTTGGGGCGGCATCAAATATCTCGAAACGGGTGAGCTGCTGCTGGTAAACAAGCTGTGCAAAAGCCGAAATCATTTAATGCGGAGCTATCCTTCCACGGTAAAAGAAATTCGCTTTCTCACGACAATACAAAAAGGCTTTCGGCTTCCACCTGCTTTTGTGTATTTGGGCACCATTCTTTACTGGTTTATTGGTCGTTTTTTTACTGAACGGCCTCGATATCTCACGTCTAAGATGATTAAAAAAACAGAGCCCATTATTAATACCTCTGATGTGGCGGGGGGCTTTGAATATTCCGATTGTTATCTCCATGACAATGATGCACGTTTTGTTTTTAACTTTATTCGTACCGCTATGAGCAATGGCTGCATTGCCGCCAATTATGTAGAGGCACAAGGTTCGAGTCGCAGTGATGGGTTGTGGTTTACCGAGGCTAAGGATGGAATAAGTGACGAGGTTTTCTCAATTCGTTCAAGAGTCTTGATCAATACCTGTGGCCCCTATGTCGATCATTACAATCAAATAACAGGCCAGAAAACGGAGCATAGACATCTGTTTTCAAAGGGCATCCATTTAATTGTGGATCGTATTACCGAAAATGAGCGTGTACTGGCATTTTTTGCCAGTGATGGCCGTTTATTCTTCATGATCCCAATGGGCCCAAAGACCTGTGTGGGAACAACCGATACGCAGGTGGAGAGTCCTGATACATATGTTACAGATGAGGATCGGCAATTCGTTCTGGATAATGTTAACCAGCTGCTGGATTTGGAGCGCCCGCTTACCAAAGAAGATGTAATAGCTGAGCGTTGTGGTGTTCGTCCTTTGGCGCTCAAGGGAAAAGACGGTGTAGCTGATTGGGTTAAGCTTTCGCGTAAACATGCGATTGATGTGAATATAGCCGATCAGCACCTGAGTGTTTTCGGAGGAAAGCTGACGGATTGCCTTAATGTGGGTGATGAGATTGCCGAGATTGTTGCTGATTTTGGCATAGATACCCCCGATAAGAAAAAGGTCTGGTACGGAGAGCCAGGAGCTGATGTAAAGGATGAGTTTTTTCGCCAGGCCAGTGCAATGAACCTTGATGGAATGACGTGCACATCGTCATCGGAGTCTTTGTCGATCCGTTTGTGGCGACGTTATGGAGAGGCTGCATTTGAGTTGCTCGAGGCAATACAAAAGGATCCGAGTAGCTCCAATCTATTGATTAAGAATGCAGAGTATCTGCGTTGTGAAGTGGAGCAGGCTGCGCGACGTGAAATGATTACTAAGCTGGAAGATTTCCTGCGTCGGCGCTCAAAGATTGAGCAGGTGATTTCTCGCGAGGAAATAATTCATGCCGAGGGCTTAAAAGAAGCTTGTAGAATTTTATTTGGGCCGCAAGCTGATGAGAAATTGCAGGAATACATTGCGTCCAGTGCGCAGAGAACTTTTTAAAGTTAAAGTCTTTTGATTTATCGCTTTATTTGTTTTAATTTAAATGCAGTTCTCTTACTATTATTTACATTAATTAATGCAAATAACTTGCTGATTAATATAGCTTTTCTGTAATAAAAAGTTCAGACAAAATCAACAGGGATTGATTGCTAATAGATGACGAAATCTCTGTGTTTTTCTGCCCGCATAATGCTTCCGCCAGACTTAATTCACACGACCATCGCTGCCCATCAATAAAGAGTTCAGCTTCTCCGTTGCCAATTTCTAAATAGGCAAATCTAGAGGCTGGATTGCGTTCTAAAAAGAGATTCTCATTGTTCAGTTGCGACTTAAACTCTTCCATTTGCTCGCTTATGGCTTCTGGGTCGGCACTTTGATGCGCTTCTTCAGAGTATTTTGGTTGGGTCACCAGCCCCGCAAACCAGTGCTTTATCTGGTTCGGGTCGCTTAACTGTTGTGTGAGAATCTCCGTGACCCTATTGATGGCTTCATCGCTGATAAGGCCCGGATTATCCTGTGCCGTAAATGCAGCATCAGCGTAGCGTTGCTCTTCACTTAACAGCGACATGCGCTCTTGAGTGAAATCATTGAGCAGTTCGGCATGGCTGGGGGCGCGGAAGCCCATCGAGTAAGTCATGCAGCCATCACCAATCGCAGTGCCCCAGTGGGCAAGCTGCGGGGGAATATAGAGCATATCGCCAGGGTTGAGCAGCCAGCTATCACCTGCATCAAAGTTTTTTAAAATATCGAGATCGACACCGCTCAGTCGAGGGCTGGCTTGGTCACACATTTGCCCCAGTTGCCACTGTCGCTGGCCTTCTGCCTGCAGTAAAAAAACATCGTATTGATCAAAGTGAGGGCCAACACTGCCACCGTCGACGGCGTAGCTGATCATAATGTCATCGAGTCGCCAGCTCGGAATAAAGCGAAAGAAATCTAAGATGTCGGCGACTTCAGGGATGTAGTGGTCGACCGCCTGTACCAGTAACGTCCACTTGTCTTTGGGTAGGCCAGCAAAATCCTCTTCGCTGAAGGGGCCGCAGCGCAGCTCCCAGGGCTGGGCGCCTTCTTCAAGGATTAGCCGAGACTCAATTTCTTCCTCAAGGGCTAAGCCTGCCAGTTCATCGGCATCAATGGGTGAGCTGAAATCTTCAAAGGCCTGACGAATTAGCAGCGGTTTCTGTTGCCAGTAATCACGGATAAATTCTTCGATGGGCATGTCGCCCAAATGAGTTAGTGGCTGTGGCATGACGATAATCCGCAGGTATTAATAGAGTGGGTTGTATTGATTGGGTCTTTTCGCTTGCAGGGCAAGCTCCTACGGTAGTGATTAACTGTGTAGGAGCTTACCCTGCAAGCGATTGTAGCTGTAGTTACAGGTGTAGTTACAGACGTTCTTACAGGTTCTTGGCCTGGGCGATGGCATTACCAATATAGTTGCTTGGTGTCAGCTCGCGCATTTGTTGCTTGCCTTCTTCTGGAATATCCAGAGTTTCAACAAAATCCTGAATCACTTGCTGGTTGATGCTTTGGCCACGGGTTAGCTCTTTCAGCTTCTCGTAGGCCTGCTCAACGTTGTAGCGACGCATGATGGTCTGAATCGGTTCGGCCAGTACTTCCCAGCTGTTATTCAGATCTTCCAGTATACGAGGGCGATTAATCTCAAGCTTGCTGATGCCTTTAAGGCTAGAAGCAAAGGCAATGGCACAGTAACCAAAACCAACACCCATATTACGCAATACGGTGGAGTCGGTCAGGTCGCGCTGCCAGCGAGAGATAGGCAGTTTTTGTGCCATGTGGGTAAATACGGCGTTGGCGATGCCCAGGTTACCTTCGGAATTTTCGAAATCGATTGGGTTCACTTTGTGCGGCATGGTTGATGAACCAATTTCGCCGGCAATGGTTTTTTGTTTAAAGAAACCCATGGAAATGTAAGACCAGATATCACGGTCGAAATCGATAACAATGGTGTTGAAGCGTGCAATCGCATCAAACAATTCAGCGATGTAATCGTGCGGCTCAATCTGAGTGGTGTACGGGTTCCAGCTCAGGCCAAGGTTCTGTACAAAGGTTTCTGCATTGGCTTGCCAGTCTACGGCAGGGTATGCCGACAGGTGTGCGTTGTAGTTACCGACAGCGCCGTTAATTTTACCCAGCAGCTCAACCTTTTTGACTTGATCCAGTTGACGGCGCAGACGAGCGGTAACGTTTGCCATCTCTTTACCGACAGTAGTCGGCGACGCGGTTTGGCCGTGTGTGCGCGACAGCATGGAGTCTTCGGCGTATTTACTGGCTAGATTGGCAATCGCATCGACAACGTCTTGCATTTGCGCGGTCAATACATCGCGACCCTGCTTCAGCATCAAGCCGTGTGAAAGGTTGTTAATGTCTTCTGATGTACAGGCGAAGTGGACGAATTCTGAAATCGCTTCCAGTTCAGCGTTGCCTTTGAACTGCTCTTTAATTAAGTATTCAACGGCTTTTACATCGTGATTAGTAGTGGCTTCAATCTCTTTGACGCGCAGCGCTTGTGTCTCGCTGAAATTATCAACGATGGCGTTAAGCTGAGCGTTGGTTTCGGCGCTGAACGCGGGCACTTCACTGATGTCAGTCATATCTGCCAGGCGTTGCAACCAGCGAATCTCGACTTCTACACGGCTTTTAATTAGACCGTACTCAGAGAAGATTTCACGATAATCGGAAGTTTTGCTGCCATAGCGTCCATCGATAGGGGATACGGCGGTCAGAGCGGAAAGATCCATAGTGTTAAACCATTAGAGATTAATGAGTGACCGAGTTGAGACCTTTGAACGAAAGCCATTTCACTTTCATGCCGCGTTAAAAACGTACTCAATCGGTCATTTATATGTATAAACCCCCTCATTTCGTGCGTTTTTTCCTTGCCTGAAAGCGAAATCATCTTCCGTGCAAAGGTCTCGAGTAATAAGGCAGGTCTGAATAAGGGCGGCATCATACCGGAAATTGAGCATAATTTCAGCCGCGTTTTACGGCTGTTGTAGGTGGTAACGCTTAGGCGTTCAGCTCTGCCAAAAGTGTATCGGCAACACTGGACAGGCGTTTGCGGTTGACGATGACACGGAAGCGGTTGCCGCCCACTTGACGCCACAAGGTTGCTGCCCGAATCCCAGCGAAGAGCAGGGCGCGGATCTGGTTGGCAACTCGGTTCTGCTGAAGATATGAATAATCACCTACGACCTGGATTCTGAATTTAAAGATACTGATGGTATCGCTATAGATGTCGGCAATATTACCTAAAACGTTTTCATGACCGATACCAAAGTGCTCCACCTGATGCTGAGTTTTTTGCAGGCGATTAGCGATGATGTCCTGTAGGTCTGGGCGTCCGTGCAGTTTTTTCTGTAAGTGCAGAATGCCGAGTACGTAACGCAAGGTGTCCGGGTATTCGGGATTACTTTTATTGCTTAACAGATCAGACATGACCTTGAGTCCCAGCTCTATATCCTTTAAGTCATTGCCAAAAACATCGGCTGTCGAGTCAGGGTTGAGTTTGAAAAGGCTGCTCACCGATGCATTTTGAGCGTCGGAGGGCACAAAGCCGGTCTTGGCTAATTGTTCTACCAAAGCAGCGGCCTGAAAAACCCCTGCTAATGCAATAGCCATGTCGTTCCAGTTTTTACTCACTACTACCTCTTAATTCTCAACTTTTGATGAGATTCGATTAATTATTTTGAGACCTGTTCACGTCTACTTGAATGCTTTTTCTATTACACCACCACCAAGGCAGTTTTCACCATCGTAAAAGACGACAGACTGCCCTGGGGTAACGGCACGTTGTGGTTCGTTAAACGATACATCCACAGTGCCATCAGTATTAACCGATACGGTGCAGGCTTGATCTGGCTGACGGTAGCGGACTTTAGCCATGCAGGTAAATGTCTTGGCTTCGGGCTCCCCGTTCACCCAGTCCGGCACAGCAGCTTTTAGATGATTGCTGAACAGGAGGTCGTGCTGCCCTCCCTGGACTACCAGTAATTCATTTGTCTCAAGATTTTTCTCAGCCACGTACCAAGGTTCTTCATTTGAGCCTTTAACACCACCAATACCTAAGCCCTGGCGCTGCCCAATGGTGTGATACATCAAGCCATTATGCTGGCCAATGGTATCGCCATGTTCGGTGACAATATTACCGGGCTGTGCCGGCAGGTATTGCTGCAGGAAATCCTTAAAGCGGCGTTCACCGATAAAACAGATACCGGTACTGTCTTTTTTGTTGTGAGTGATGAGATCGTGCTCTTCAGCCAGTCGTCGGACTTCAGGTTTTTCCAATTCACCCACTGGGAATAGAGTTTGAGCAAACTCTGCAGAGCCCACGGCGTGCAGGAAATAGCTTTGGTCTTTGTTGTTGTCTAAACCCTTCAGTAAAAGCGTTTTACCGCCTTTATCGGCTCGGCGCACGTAGTGACCTGTGGCGATCAGATTCGCACCGAGAATCTGAGCGTATTCTAAAAACACTTTAAATTTGATTTCACGATTACAGAGGATGTCCGGGTTAGGTGTACGCCCAGCCTGGTACTCCTTGAGGAAATACTCAAACACATTGTCCCAGTATTCGGCCGCGAAATTCGCGGTGTGCAGAGGGATGCTCAGCTTGTTACAGACGGATTGAGCATCGGCTAAATCATCTTTAGCGGTACAGTAGTCGGTGCCATCGTCTTCATCCCAGTTCTTCATGAACAGGCCTTCTACTTCATAACCCTGCTGGATTAAAAGAAGGGCTGAAACAGAAGAGTCGACGCCGCCGGACATGCCGACAATGACTTTGGTGGAGGTGTTTTCTGAACTCATGACGTGTGCCGCAATGTGAGCCTACGATGCGGCCCAAAAACTAAGGGCAGGGCTCGGGTTGGAAAGACGCGTATTCTACCTGTGCTCATAGATGAGTGCCAATGGGTAGCGAATACCAGCACGGTAGTCTTCGATTACTTTCAATACAATAGGGCTTCGCAAGCTATCTTTTTTATCAAGAATGTCTTCATAGGTCAGCCAAACAGCCTCTTTAATGCCGTCATCAAGTGGCTGCTCCGGGTGGAAGTGTGTCGTTTCGGCGATCAATGTGGTGCGCAGGTAAGAGATGCCATTAGGGGCATGGTAAACACTCAGGCCGCCAATGGCAGTAGGTTTGATATCCCAAGCGGTTTCTTCCCGCGCTTCTCTTATGGCGGCTTCCGTAACCGATTCGCCGCTTTCTATATGACCTGCAGGCTGGTTGTAAACCCAGCGGCCATCGCAGAACTCGTGCACCAAGAGGAAGCGATTATCCTGCTCAATAACAATCGCAACGGTGGCGTGGGGTAGGTTTTCTCTGGGTAAGCTCATGAGGTCTCTGTAGTTATGTGGCTCTGTAGCTAGTAGTTATGTAGTTCTGTAGTAAAATAACAAAAGGGAAGAACAGCACAACTTATTGCCGTTGTGGCACTTTAGCGGGAAGTTTTTTTGGGGGCCCGGTTCCGCGCAGTGCTTCTTCGTCGCTGCCCGTTTCTGGCTGGATGCTTATGTTGCTGAGGGCTGCTGGGTGGAGCTTCAACCTCAATAATCTTGCTTTCGCCGGGCAGTAAGTTGCCCAGAGTCCACTCACCAATCTGTGCGCGTATAAGGCGCAGAGTAGGGTGACCAACGGCCGCTGTCATGCGTCGTACCTGCCTATTTCGGCCTTCTGTAATCGTCAGTTCAATCCACTGTGTAGGAATCTTGGCGCGCTCTCTAATGGGTGGGATGCGTTCCCACAGCTGCTCAGGCTCCTCAATTAATCGAGCCTTAGCTGGTTTGGTTAGGCCATCATTTAAGGTGACGCCTTTTTCCAGTGCTGACATCGATTCACTGGATGGAATACCTTCTACTTGGGCCCAATAGGTTTTGGCTAATTTTTTATCTGGGTGGGATATCCGGTGCTGCAAGCCGCCATGGTCTGTTAACAGTAATAGCCCCTCGGAATCATTATCCAGGCGTCCCGCTGGGTATACATCGGGTACATTGATATATTGAGCCAGAGTGGGGCGTCCATTGTCATCTCTGAATTGGCTGAGTACATTAAAAGGCTTGTTGAGTAGTACTAGTTTGGCCATAAAACGTCCACAAATTATGAGTTTTGTAAATTGACTACAAAAACAGGTCAAATATCTCTATAATGCGACCGCTTTTTGGTGTGTTTGCAAAGCGCCCAGAGAGTATAACCGTCAGCAAGGTTGAATATCATTTCAAACTTTCGCTTATGTCCTAATTGGACTTTAGTTATGCCCCAAAAGGGCTTTAATAGTGTACTAAGCTTACGAATTATCACTCTGTGAATTTCTTTAGACTAAAAGTCTATTGTGTACAGAGGCAAAACCACTGTAAATGTGGTTTACCGCAGTTGGTATATGTATTTGCAAGGCTTTATCTAAACGTGAAGCCGCTGAGTTCTAAACTATAACAGCATTAGGGTTGTCCATTATTCCATCGGCTTTTCGACGGAAGTAAGTGGCAAGCCGGTTAACAAGGGAAAACCATGACTACCGATTCTTCTAAAATCATTTATACCCTCACTGACGAAGCCCCTGCGCTCGCAACATACTCGCTACTGCCTATCGTGAATAGCTTCACCGCAGCCGCCGGTGTTGAAGTAGAAACCAGTGATCTTTCTTTAGCTGCACGTATATTGGCTAATTTCCCTGAAAAACTGACCGACGAACAAAGAGTCCCCGATAGCCTTAGCGAGCTGGGTGAGCTGACTCAAAGCCCTAAAGCGAACATTATTAAACTGCCTAATATCAGTGCTTCAATTCCTCAGCTGTCTGCAGCCATTGCTGAATTACAAGCCAAGGGTTATGACATTCCTGATTACCCTAACGCCCCACAAAATCCAGAAGAAGAAGCGATTAAAGCGGCCTACGCTAAAGTGCTCGGCTCCGCAGTTAACCCGGTACTGCGTGAGGGTAACTCTGATCGACGTGCGCCAGCGGCGGTTAAGCAGTACGCACGTAAGAATCCACACTCAATGGGTAAGTGGAGCCAGGCATCACGTACCCACGTTGCTCATATGCGCGATGGTGATTTTTATTCAAGCGATATATCAACCACCTCTACAAAAGACGACACAGTAAGAATTGAGCTAGTGACGGCCGATGGCAGTGTGACTGTGTTGAAAGAAGTGCCTGTTCAGGACAAAGAAGTGATCAGTGCTCAATATATGAGCACTCGCAAATTGTGTGCGTTTCTGGATGAAGAAATGGAAGGGGCTCGCAACGCCGGCTTACTTTTCTCTCTACACCTTAAAGCGACCATGATGAAGGTATCCGACCCCATCGTATTTGGTCACGCGGTAAATGTTTACTTTAAAGACGCTTTTGAAAAGCACGCCGACACCTTGAAAGAGATTCGTATACAGCCAAACGAAGGTCTTGGCAGTGTATTGCGCAAGATCGACAATTTACCGTATTCCATTCGCGCTGAAATTGAATACGATCTGCGTCGTTGCTACGAGATTCGTCCTGAGTTGGCGATGGTTGATTCCGATAAGGGTATTAACAACCTGCACGTACCCAGCGACATTATTGTTGATGCCTCTATGCCTGCCATGATTCGCACTGGCGGACAGATGTGGAGCGCACACGGAAACCTGCGCGATACTAAAGCTGTAATCCCGGATAGCTGCTACGCCACCATGTATCAGGAAGTCATTAACTTCTGTAAGCATCACGATAACTTCGATCCTACCACTATGGGCACCGTGCCAAACGTTGGTTTAATGGCGCAGAAAGCAGAAGAATACGGTTCACACGATAAGACGTTTGAAATCCCAGCCGATGGTACTGTTCGTATTGTGGGTAGTGATGGCGAAGTATTGCTACAGCACGACAACGTTGAGGCTACTGATGTATGGCGTATGTTCACGGCCAAAGATGCACCGATCCAAGACTGGGTTAAGCTTGCCGTTACTCGCGCTCGTGCCAGTGGCATGCCTGCCGTATTCTGGTTGGACGAGCACCGTGGTCACGATGCTCAGATGATCAAAAAGGTAGACCTATACCTTAAGGATCACGACACTGAAGGCCTGAAGATATACACCTTAAATCCCGATCGCGCTATTCGTTACACCATGGAGCGTCTGATGCGTGGACTGGATACTATTTCGGTAACGGGCAATGTGTTGCGTGATTACCTAACCGATTTGTTCCCAATCCTAGAGCTGGGTACCAGCGCCAAGATGCTATCCATTGTTCCATTGATGAAGGGCGGCGGTCTGTTTGAAACAGGTGCGGGTGGTTCAGCGCCTAAGCATGTTCAGCAGTTTGAAGAAGAGAACCACCTGCGTTGGGACTCACTGGGTGAGTTTCTTGCTATTACCGTATCTCTTGAAGATATAGCGGTTAAATCAGGTAATGCTAAAGCAAAAATATTAGCTGACACTTTGGATCAGGCTACCGGTGAGTTCCTAGATAACGGTAAGTCACCATCGCGTAAAGTTAATCAGCTGGATAACCGCGGCAGTCATTTCTACCTGGCGCTGTACTGGGCGAAAGCTTTGGCTTCTCAGGATGAAGACGCTGATCTGAAAGCGGCATTTGCTCCATTGGCAGAAGAATTAGCTGCAAATGAAGAAAAGATCGTAGCTGAGCTTAACGAAGTGCAGGGTCAAAAAATGGATATCGGTGGTTACTTTATGCCGAACCCTGAGTTGGCTTCTGCCGCGATGCGTCCCAGCGAAACATTGAACAGTACGCTGGCTAAAATGGGCAGCTAATTGCTTGGTGTTGACTGAAAAAGCCCAGCTATTCGCTGGGCTTTTTTGT
>JAUVQU010000051.1 GCA_030597965.1 Cellvibrionaceae bacterium | reverse complement strand
GTGGGGGCTATGCAATCTGTAAATGATCTTGCAGAAACCCAATGCTTTGTTGTCATGCCGGATCACTTGCATTGGTTGATGCAGTTACAAGGGGAGACGGATGTTTCTGGAGTCGTTCAGAAACTTAAATCTATCTCTACTAAAGCACTGAGGCGCAGTGGCTATTGCGGAACTGATCCCGTATGGCAGAGGGGCTTTCATGATCATGCCCTGAGAAGTGAAGAAAGTATTCTGGATATTGCGCGATATATAGTGGCCAACCCATTGCGGGCAGGGCTGGTTGAATCGAGCGCCGAATATTCATTGTGGGATGCAAAGTGGATATGAACTGTTGGAGCTTGCCTGCAAGCGAACCATTGCAGGTAAAACCTTCGCCGGGATGCCCGGCTCCCACAGGGGCAGGTGCGTGTTTTGTAGGAGCTCCCTTAAGAGAGCCTACTTTTGGAGCCCTGCTGGCGAACCTTTTCACCCTGAGATACCAATGAGGTGCAATCCATGTATTTAAGGCAATTAATAACATGGATAAAAATTCCAACCCGCTGGTTTTTCGCGTGTTTGTTAATAGCAATGGGGCCGCTGGCAAGTGGCTTCCCACAAGGGATTCAGCTGGCTTATGTAAAAGGGGAGGACGGACGCCAGAGGATCCCGGCTAAGCCGGTTCAATGGCAGGCTTATAACGCCACTGTTTTTATTAGCTCAAAACCCTGGTTTGGGCGTTCAGTTTACGGTTCTGGAACTTCGGTTTTGGCGCCAGGCATTGTAGTAACAGCCCGGCATGTTGTTAAAAACGATAAAGGAAAATGGCATGCACTTCGACCTTATGTTCAGCTAAGCCCATCTGGCAATTCCAAAAGAATAGCCATTGATAAAAAAAGAAGCCTATGTTTTACGGCGTTGGATATTTGCGTTTTGGCATTAAAGCAAAAGCTGCCGAATGTGGGGTCTGTTGGTCTCCCTGAAGCTGGGTTGACCATGGATAGGTTCACCTCGGCGACCGGGCGAAAGCTATTGGGCCCAATTGCTACCGCTGGTTTTTACAGGGAGGTGGCTCAGCAAACACTGGATGATGCATTGACCCATGACTTCAGTAAGCGCCATGCTGGGCAGGCAAAAATAAAAAAAGTGCAGCAATGTTTTTACCGGCAGGCACTGGCCAGCCAAACAGAAATTGATACGGACTGTGACCTGCGTGCCCGGGGCTCAGGTTCGGGCAACATCAACTGGCTTGAGGGCAGGGCAGTGATCACCTCGGTGAATGTGCGTGTGTCCTATAAAAAGGGTACCACGCAAGACGGCGATCCTTACCACCGCGCCCGCAATTCAACGGTGGCTGTACCGATAACGCCGCAGATTTATGATGCGGTTATGGCCATTAACGTACCCCATTGATGGAAACCCAATGCTCACTTTTTTGTTGCTCAACCATTCGCCAGCAGGGCTGGCTCCTACAATAAACCGCGCTCTGTAGGAGCTCCCTTAAGAGGGCCTATTTTTGGTGCCGTCAAGGTGAATTTCTGCGAAGCAGGAAGAGAGGGCACCCTGGGGTGGCAGGCGAACATTACATGGTGTGTGTGATTTGTAGAGGGTCACTGTAGCTTTTATTAAGGTCTTACACCTTTTCTCCAATTATGGGGGCTAATTGGGTTTGGGTCTGCCCAGAGCCCCCATTTTCGCAATCTGGCCTCATCTTCTGCTGATTCATATCGGCCTCTATCTTCTGGCGATTGGTCAGATGAAGAAAAGCGGTGCCACCAGGCCATGCCTGCGGTTACTTGAGCCAGATTTACATCCAGGGTCTTGCCGCATCTGGGGCAATCAGAAGGCTGGGTCCAAACTTTGCCCAGTAAGCGGCCATAACGATCAGTTTTTGACGACTCGATAAAAACTTTTTTTCTGGCTACCAGCTTTGCCAGATGTTGCTTGGATGCATTGCCAAATGACTGTCTCTGTTCTGGGGCATCAATTCCGACAAGTCGCACTTTGTGCTCAACCCTATCTTTGTCTAGAACCCTAATGGTATCGCCGTCTGTAACGGCTATTACACGCCCGGTAATATCAGCATGAACTTGAGAGTATGTAAGCAAACCTATCAATATTAAAAAGAAGGCTATGAAGCCGTTTCTGATGTTTATCATGATCTTTCCTTATGCTTAACAAGAGTGGTCAGCTGAGCTTTAGGATGTCCTGAGACTGCAGATAGAAGTTTTATAATCCTTTTGGCTAGTCAATTAATATAGCACTAAATAAAGTAACATCGAGGTCGAGCCAATTGATTGCAAATCAACAAGGGTGCTTCTTCTTCCAGTGCTTACTGAAGGTGGTTTTGGTGTAGCTGCGCTTTGCTTCAACCACAGATAATTTAAAGCCTGGCGTGTCAGCCGGGGCGTCAGTAGTTTACACGCTATTTGCTGGACAAGTTTACTGCAGCGCGCCATGATTGATTGCATATCCCGAAAACAAAAAACAGAGGGTTGAGTGGCTTCTACCGAATACATTATTTGTCATGAATGCGACCTGCTTTTAGCTGCTCCGGTATTGGGAATAGGTGAGAAGGCACACTGCCCTCGTTGTAAGCTTCATTTAAGTACACATTACAGGAATGGCAGTGACAAGGTGCTGGCTTTTGCTTCCAGTGCTTTGATTTTTTTATTGGCCTCAATGGCATTCCCTTTTTTAGGTTTAAACGCTCAAGGTCAAAAGCGAGAAATCAGCTTGCTGGAAAGTTTTGATATTCTTATTTCCAGCGATTATGGAATATTGGCGCTTATTTTTTTAATTATGGTTTTTTTGGTCCCGTTATGTTCTTTGTTGGGTATTGTCTATGTCTATACGGCGATTAAGTTGTGGCGCCCCTGGTCTGGCGTAAAAGCTGTAATGAAATGGGTCACTCGGCTTCAGCCTTGGAATATGTCTGAGATTTTTATCATTGGGATTTTGGTGAGTTTTATAAAAATTGTTTCCTTGGCCGATGTTAATTTGGGTTTGTCTTTTTGGTCTTTTATTTTATTTGTCCTATTTTTGAATGCTTGCCTGATGGTATTGGATCGCTATCAAACTTGGCTTTTATTACGACGTTTGTATAGTTATGACTGATGAAGATAGTTTAAATACAGGTGTTTCTGCGTTAGATCAGGGTTATCAATCCTGTCATGTTTGTATGAGTATCGCACCCATAGCACACAACCACTGTGAACTTTGCGGGTCTGTCTTACATGCGCGTATACCGAACAGTTTACAGAAAACCTGGGCATGGTTGATCACTTCTATACTACTGCTAATTCCGGCGAATACACTGCCTATTATGCAAACCTATGTGTTGGGCAGCGGAAGTGGTGATACGATATTCAGCGGCGTAATTACCTTGTGGCAGCACGGTTCTTACCCCATAGCTGTGATCATTTTTGTCGCCAGTATTTTGGTGCCTGTTACAAAAATAGTGATTCTGATTACTCTTTGCCTGTCTATACAGTTTTCACATGCAAGTTCGACTACCGAGAAAACCACGCTTTATCGTTTGACGGAGTTGATTGGTCGCTGGTCTATGATTGATATTTTTGTGGTGATTATTTTGGCCGCACTGATTCAGTTTGGTGGGTTGATGAATATTTATCCTGGCTTTGCGGCCATTACTTTTGCCTTAATGGTGATTACAACTATGCTGGCGGCTATCAGTTTTGATCCTAAACTATTATGGGACCTTAATCAGATCGCCGTACCAGAAGTTAAAGAGGCTGTGGAATAAAAAATGACAGATGATGTAGCCAGCCCAAATATCACCACTAAAGCCAAGCTTTCCAGTGTATGGCTGATTCCTTTTGTGGCGGTTTTGATTGCTGTATGGATGTTCTATAGCCATTACAGCCGAGTTGGGCCTTTAGTGAAAGTGAGCTTTGAAGACGCAGCCGGATTAGAAGTTAATAAGACCCCCGTTAAATTGAGAAACGTTGAGATTGGCAAAGTTGAAAGTCTTGAATTTAATGAAAACTTTGATGGTGTTTGGGTAGGCCTTCGTTTAGAAAAGGCTGTAACAGGCCTTTTGGTTGAAGATGCCACCTTCTGGGTGGTCCGGCCTCGTGTAGGGCGGGAGGGAATATCGGGCTTTGATACGTTACTCTCCGGTGCTTATATCGAATTGTCTGCCGGCACTAGTGACTCTAGGGAAGATGAATTCATTGGGCTGGAAAAGCCTCCGGCTACGCCACAGGGAACACCCGGATTACACCTGACCCTGGAGAATTCTGGAAACACGCTGTTTAGTGCAGGGGATCCCATTATCTATCGCGGGCTTGTGGTTGGTAAAATTGACTATGTTCATTTTAATGCCGATGAGCGCAAGGTCTATTACAACGCCTTTATCGAAGAGCCCTATGATCGTTTGGTGACGACCAATACTCGCTTTTGGGAAATTAATGGCTTCGAAATCGACTTGGGAGCAGAGGGTCTGCGTGTGGAAACTGGCAGTTTAGAGACCCTGTTAACCGGTGGTTTGGGGTTCGATGTTCCTAAAAATATGCCAGCGGGCGAGGTGGTAACAGAACGGCGTGATTTTGTTATCTACCCTGGTTTTACGGCTATAAATGACGTGATCAACCATCACTCTCTAGAGTTTGCATTATTGTTTTCCAATTCTATACGCGGCTTAAGACCGGGAGCTTCCGTTGAATATCGTGGCGTTAAAGTGGGTTCTGTATTACGCACAGATATTGATTATCCCTCGATAGACAATATTCTTAATAAAAACAGCGTGATTCCTGTTCTGGTTTCAATAGAGCCGGCGCGTATCGGTTTGAGTGATACGGAGAAAGATTTACAACAGGCAAAAATCGACGTGCTCAATGGGATAAAGCAAGGTCTGAGTGGAGGTTTGGCTACGGCTAATTTTGTCACAGGCAGCCAGTACGTCGAATTGGTCTATGAGGCTGAGGTTAAGGCTGCACAAGAATTGGAATACTTTGAGGGTTACGTCGTTATCCCGGCAGCGGCTAACCAGCTGGATGCTTTATTGGGACAAGCTGAAAGCTTACTAAATAAGATCAATAAGCTACCGGTTGAACCTTTGCTTAAGGATGCCAGTGCAGCGTTGGTATCGATACGACAAACTTCAGATAATCTTGAACGGGTTTTTAGTGAAGAGCAGGGACAGGCACTGTTGGCGAGTATAGACCGCACTGTGAATAGCTTAGACAAGTTGGTCTTGGGTGTGTCGTCAGGCTCCGAAACGAGAGAGTTACTGGATAAAGATTTAAAATCTTTACGCCACGTTTTGGATGAGTTGTTACCACTCTTGTCGCAACTTAATAAAAAACCGAACAGTTTGATTTTCGGTAAACCTCAGCAATCCAGTGAGTACCCAGGCGAAGAATAGGAGTGAGTTTATGATGAGAAACGTAAGTTGTTTGTTTTTATTATTTTTAGCTTCGATGTTACAGGGGTGTTCATCCCAGACGCTAGAAGAGGATAAATTGTATCGATTGGCTCCCTTACCCATTGAGATGGTTCAGGCTGGAGTGGACTTGTCATTGCCGTTGGTGCTGATTAAACCTGCAAAGCTTAATTCTCTGTTGGATCAGCCGATGCTGGTGTATCAGCACTCTGATCATGGTCTACAGGTGGCGTACGGGCACCGCTGGGCGGAAGATCTGGATGTGGCGGTCAATCAATCGCTGTTGCGTCACTTAAACTCACGTAGTGACAAGTACCGTTATCAGTTATATGACACTTCATTAGTACGTCATGCGGATTATGTGCTGATACTTGAAGTGGAATATTTCAATGGTTTAGCGGAAGGCGCTGTATTAAATAGTGGTTATTTGTCTGTATATGACAATGGTCAGAATTTGTTGGCACGACAAGCCTATCGTGAGCAGCAAAAACAAGAAGAAAGAAGTTACGAGTCAATGGTGTCGGCACTGCATCAAAGTTTTGCGCCTGTGTCAGTTCAGGTGAGGGAATGCTTGAGAGGATTGCCGTAGGAGCTCCCTTAAGAGGGCCTACTTTTGGTGTCTTGCACACCCCAGGGTGCCATCTCTTGTTGCTACGCAACAATTCACCTTGAGCGAACCGATGCAGGCCAACCCTTCGCCAGCAGGGCTGGCTCCTACAAAAGCAGGCGAATCTTTACTGCATGACTTTTAATACGCTTTCACCTTCCTCTAAGCCAGAGACCACCTCAATCATGCCGTCTTCATAGGTCTTTCCTGTCCTTATTAGGCGGCGCTCTACTAATTCCTGATTGGCTACCCAAACGATGTCTAGTTGACCTATTTGGGCGACCCGATCTTGAGGGATTAATAACAGCGGTTGTAACCCTGCCGGAATATGCAATTGAGCATACATACCAGGCAAGAGTCCCTGGGACTGCTGCAAGCGAGTCTTTATTAGAAAACTTCTCGAGCCTGCATTGCCAGCTGGGACAATCTCCTCAATTTCTGAATTGGTCGATTTTCTCAATGCAGGAATCGTAACCTGAAGTGATTGGCCGGTATTCAAGGATAGCGCTAATTTCTCACGCACGTTGGCTTCGACACGTAATGAGAGTGGATTATAAAGTGACAGTAGTTGCATGCCCGGTTGTACTGTGTCGCCGGGCTCCGCAAAACGATCTACAACTCGACCATCAATGGGGGCCGTAACCCGGGCAAAGCTCAGTGCTGCATTCGCCTCTGCCAGCGCTTGCCTCGCGTTTGACAAATCGGCGGCTAAGCTATCATGATTTGCCCGAGCTTTATCCAGGTCAGCTTGTGCAAGCAGACCTTTCTGAGTCAACTCAATCGCTCGCGATAATGATTTTCGCGCCTCCGTCCGCCTCACGGTTACTGATCGGGTCCTGGCCTCAGCTTGTGAGACCCTGGATTGCAGGTCCGTTTTCTCCAGCTCAATCAAAACCTGCCCTCTGTTAACCATATCGCCGGACCGAACATGAATTTTTTCTATTCGGGATAAAATCCGGGAGGAAATCAATGTGGCTTGTTTGGCTTCAATACTGGCAGGCACTGATTCAAAAATCATCTGTTCTTGCTTAATTACGGCAATTGCATCCGGGTAGTCAGGTGCAGTCATCACTGTAATTCCCGGGGGCATTTTTTCTGTAAGTGATCCAGACATCCAGGCAATTATTAATAACAACGCGAGGATAGCAATGACAGGGGTCACTAACTTTTTTAGGAGTTCAGATTTCATTTTAAGCCTCAGCTTGCTGGTCTTGGAATACCAACAGATAGACGATAGGGACAACCAGCAGGGTAAAAAGTGTTGACGCAATAATGCCGAAAATAATGGCGATAGCTAAACCACTAAAAACAGGGTCCAGAGTAATGATTAGGTTGCCTAGTAATGTTGTTCCCGCTGTGAGTAAGATTGGGCGCATACGGATTGCTCCGGCCTGAATTAGCGCCTCTTTCATTTCAAGTCCGCGTTCACGGGCTTGTGTAATAAACTCAACCAGAATGAGCGAGTTTCTAACAACAATACCCGCTAAGGCGATCATGCCGATCATGGCCGTAGCGGTAAACAAAATGGGCTCTGGGGCGCCAGCAATCTCGCGTTCCCCCATTTGGTTGAGTAACCAGAAGCCGGGCATGATACCGATAATGGTTAACGGTATGGACGACATAATAATCAGCGAAAGACTGGTAGAGGCTGTTTGTAGCTTTAACACAAAGAAGATACCAATCAGGGCGAAAATAAAGGCAAATCCCATATCACGGAATACATCAACGGTGATTTTCCACTCACCTTCACCCGTCCAGACCACATCTATATTGTCGGGCAGTTGCCACCCGTCTCCCGCGCCCATCGTCAGGAAAGTTCTTCCCTGCCAATCAGACGGCTCGCCTTGCTCCTTGCCTAAGTCCGCACTGACATCGGCAATCACCTCTGCCGGTGTACGGCCAGAGAGCTCAGCCATGACATAGACAACGGGTTTTAAATCTTTACGATTAATAGATTTGTCTGCGGGCAGCACTTGAAATGCACCCACTTCACCGAGTGCGACTAGGGATTGCGGGGCGTTTTCGAGGCCGATACTACTGGATTGCTTAACAATACCAGCGCGACCTTTCACCTGTAAGCGCTCTAAATCACTGATGCTTGAGCGCTCTTCGAGCGGCAGTCGTAGTTCAATAGGAAGTGGTCTTGTTTCTCGTTCCAGCGGCATAAAGCCGGCAGAAACACCTTTGTTGGCCATGAGCAGCGTATTATTGATGTCTTCAGTGGATACGCCTGAGAGGGCTGCTTTGGGTTTATCAACAATGAACCGTAAGCGCTGATGATCATCTTCGACGGTAATATCTACTTCGTCGACAAACGGCTCACGCTCCAGTCGTTGTTTGACGAGTCGCGCTGCGTCTTGAAGTTGAGAATAAGGCGTCAGCTCAGAACCATAAACCTCGGCCACTATGGTACTAAGCACAGGCGGACCGGGGGGCACTTCAACAACCTTAATGACAACCCCGTCGGTGTTTAAATGGGCTAATTGTTTTCGTAACCGAAGAACGACACCGTGAGATTGATGTTCGCGCAGTGACTTATCGATCAGTGTAACCCGCAAATCTGCGGTGAATGGTGTGGTTCGCTGGTAATAGCGTCGTACCATGCCATTAAAATCAATGGGGGATGGCGTGCCGACAAAAGTGGCTACGGCTTGTACTTCATTGAGGCGGCGGGTGATACGAGAAACTTGATCTGCCATAGCGGCTGTAGCTTCAAGTGGTGAGGACTCCGGCATATCAATTAAGACTTGGATCTCATTTTTGTTGTCGAATGGTAACAGCTTAAGTGGTACCAATCGCAAAACGGGCAGAGCAGCCGCGATTACAAACAGGCCTAACACCCCCCAGAGCACCCATTTTGACTTCTTTCGGCTATTCAGTAATGGCTCCAGTATCTTTCGGTAGATATTCAGCAGTGCGGGCTGCTCATCCTGGGGTTGGCTTAAGGCATCACTGTCGGGCTTGCGCCGCAGAATTTTACTGGCCAACCAAGGCGTTACAACAAATGCGACAAGCGTGCTGGTTGCAACGCTGATCGGCACATTAAAGGCCATCGGGGCCATATAGGGGCCCATCATTCCGGAAATAAACGCAAGCGGGATAAACGCCAGTACGATGGTAATGGTCGACATCAGTAGCGGTGTTTTAATCTCAGAAATAGCGGCAACAATTTTATCCTTGAACGAATTTCCGCGTTGTTTGAGGAAGCGTTCAATATTGTCGACACCGGTAATAGGGTCATCCACCAGTAACCCTAATGAAAGAATCAGGGCAAATAAGGTAACGCGATTGATGGTGTAGCCAAAGGCCATATCCAACGCCAGTGTGATGCCATAACTAATAGGCACAGCAATACCCACGACAACAGCTGGTCGCCAGCCCAGAAAAACGGCAATAAAAATCACCACAGTTAGTACCGCTAATCCCAGGCTTGAAGTCAGATTATTAACTTTTTCGTTAGCCGTTTGTCCGTAATCACGCAGCACCTCGACATGGACACCTGAAGGTAGGATTTCGCTTTGTAATTTTGCGATGGCACTGTGAACATCTTGCGCAACCTTAACGGCATTACTGCCACGTTGTTTTGCAATGCTAATGGCTACCATGGGGGAATTGGTTTGCTGTGCTTGATAGCTTGGGTGGCGTTCGGAAAAATCGATCCAGCTATAATTATCGGGCTCGGCTGGCCCGTCAATAATCTCGGCGACATCCTGCAAAAATACCGGTTGGCCGTCGACGACATTAATGACGGTTTGCTTTAAATCATTAACGCTGCGAATAAAGTCTCCGCTTTCCAGTAGATACGACTGATTGTTGAGCGTCCAGTAGCCAGATGATTGTAATAGATTCGACACCTGCAGGGAGTTGATAATGTCGGCTGGCGTACTTTGTCGGGCCGCCAGGCTTTCCGGTGATGGGAGAATGCGAATGGTGCGTGGGCGACCGCCGACGACATTAATCTCACTGGTATTGTCGATGGCCTGTAAGAAGGTGGATACTTCATCAGCCAGTCGTCGCAGCTCGAAATCACTATTTTTCGATGGGTTGTCGCTCCATAGAGCAAGCATTACGATGGGGACATCATCAACCTCGACGGGGCTCACCATCCAGTTGGTAACAACGCCCGGGATCTTATCCTGATTCGAGTAGAGTTTGTTATAGGTATTAAGAATCGACTCTTCACGATTCTCGCCAACATAGAAACGCAAAGTGACAGAGGTGCGGCCGGCCAGTGAGGTTGAGTAGACATTT
Organism: Cellvibrionaceae bacterium; assembly: GCA_030597965.1. Taxonomy (GTDB): domain Bacteria; phylum Pseudomonadota; class Gammaproteobacteria; order Pseudomonadales; family Cellvibrionaceae; genus JAUVQU01. The sequence goes on along the minus strand of JAUVQU010000051.1, from coordinate 2,575 downwards.
TCTACCCCGGGGATCTGGGACAGCAATTTTTCCAGCGGTATGGTGACTTGCCTTTCTACCTGTTGGGCGGAGAGTCCGGGGGACTCTACCAGCACATCGAGCATCGGCACGACTATTTGCGGCTCTTCCTCGCGAGCGGTGAAATTCAGCGCTATAACACCCAACACTAACGAGAGAATAATGATGAAGATCGGTAAGCCTCCCGATAAACTATGGGCTACCAACCGATCTAAAGGGCTTGTGTTGTTCATTGCGTTCCAGTCTATTGGTCGTGCAGTTATGGGGAGGGCATAGTTTGCAACTCTAGGGCAGCCTTGATGCCGCCAACATTTATAACGTTGGTGTAGCCCATTTCTTGTAAGTCTTCCATGGCCAATCCTGATCTGCGGCCACTGCGGCAATAGAGAAAAATCTCAGCGTCTTTATTCGTGGTGAGAGATGAAATCTGCTCACTTATTTTATAGTGGGGAATATTTACGGCCCCCGTAACATGCCTTTGCTCGTAAACCACAGGTTCGCGAACATCAACCCAGAACACCTGCGCGGCATAACTTGTCAGCGGCAATATGCTCCACAGAGCGATGAATAACAGGTTCCACATTCGTGAAGTTTTCATATCAATCCCCAACGCATGAAATAGATGATCTATTTGGAGGAACAGAACATCGTGTAGAGGTCCTCAATCACAGTTCTAACGCGAGTATCCGCCAATTGATAATAAATAGTCTGGGACTCCCTGCGTGTACTGACAAAGCCTGCCTCTCTCAGTTTGGCCAGATGTTGAGAGAGTGATGACTGGGAGACAGGTACTTGCTCATTGAGTTCACCAACGGACATTTCTCCTTCAATCAGGGCACAAAGCACCATCAGACGATTACTGTTGGCCAGCTGCTTTAAAAATTGTTCAGCCTGTAATGCATTCTCGGCCATGTTCGCGAGCTCGATTTTCATGAAATCTCCATCAGTTTAAATTTAAGTCTATCCGTATATATTAGGAAGTCAATAATTATAATTTGCTAAATTAATAATATCTAATATACTGGAGTCAATGTTTCGATAAAGGGTAGGGTTATGACGATTAATGAAGCACTGAGAATGATCGCGGGTACAGTAATACTTATTTCGGTGGGGCTGGCAGTGACGCTGAGTATAAGCTGGTTGTGGCTTACTGTTTTTGTCGGCGTAAATTTACTTCAATCAGCTTTTACTAAATGGTGTCCCGTCATGACCCTTTTATCCAAAGCTGGCTTAAAGTCTTAATAAAATAAAACGGAAATCAACAATGCTGAAAAATATCTCACAACTGGTACAAGAAATCCGTTCGAGCATCCGCTGTATCACAGTGCAAGAAGCTCATAATGAAATCGCTCTTAATGGCCGCGGGGTGTTGATAGATGTGAGGGAGGTGACTGAAGTGAGCAACCGGCCCACCCAGCGGTCCATCAATATTCCCCGGGGGGTGCTGGAAATGAAGGCGGCGATGCAATTTCCCAGTGCCGACGAGATTATATACGTGCACTGTGCATCAGGCGTGAGAGCGACGCTCGCCGCCGAGCAGTTACTGCGCCTCGGCTATCGCCACGTTTCTATTATCACTTGTGACATTGATGCTGTTTGTGATTGTCAGGCGAGCGAAACAAATTAACGAAATGTAACCGGAGAGAAATAATGGTTATTGATTATTACAGTGATGTTTTGTGTGTTTGGGCCTGGATTACCCAGCGCCGTATCGATGAGCTCAACCTGAAGTTTGGCGATGCCATTAAATGGCGCTTCCACTATATGGATGTGTTCGGCGATGTCGACAGTAAAATGCAGACTCAGTGGTCCGAGCGCGGTGGCTACGAGGGTTTTGCGCAGCATGTTGCCAGTTCAGCCGCCAACTTTGAAGGCGTCAAGGTTAGCCCTAAGCTTTGGACTCAGACTCGACCCAAGACCTCGGCCAATGCACATTTACTTCTGCAGGCTGTGGCACTGGCTCATGGTGTGGCGGCCTCTCACGATTTTGCTCTGACACTGCGTAAAGCTTTTTTTGTCGAGGCGCAGGATATTGCTGAGCTATCAGTACTGTTTGACTTGCTGGCGAAATCTGGTTTGGCCGAGGAGCCAGTTAGGCAGATGATCAATTCAGGCCAGGCAATGGCCACACTGATGGGTGACTATCAAAAAGCCAAATCACTCAACATCAAGGGCAGTCCATCTTTTGTGCTCGATGGTGGACGTCAGGTACTTTATGGCAATGTTGGTTACCGGGTCCTACATGCCAATATTGATGAGTTATTAAAGCACCCAACGGATGAAGCCAGTTGGTGTTGAGCTATCCACGCTAGAAGACTAAACGTTATGAAATTACTGCAGCAAGCGTTTATCTGCAAACCCACTTCATACATTTTTGGTCTATCCTTATCGAAGATACAGTAGGTGGGACAACAGTTATGACCGAATATGAAATTGCGGATTAAAGGCAACTGACAGCAGTAATTTGACTGCAGGATCAGACTCTATTTATAACCGTATTTGCTGCCTATATTACCGCCGAATAGCCGCCGAATATTATTGTCGGAAAACAGCTGGT
>JAUVQU010000244.1 GCA_030597965.1 Cellvibrionaceae bacterium | reverse complement strand
TTAACAGCCTTGGCGAATGCAATGACTTGGTTGTCAAAGAAATAAAGGCCCGGTACCGCGTAATTAGATTTGGGTTTGCTAGGCTTCTCCTCGATAGAAATCACTTTCCCGGAGTCGTTAAACTCGACAACACCATAGGCGGTTGGATTGCTGACGTGATAACCAAATACAGTGCCTCCAGTGGACTTTGATGCTGCGCGTTGCAGCGAGAGAGCCAGGTCATGGCCATAAAATAAGTTGTCACCCAGGATTAAGGCTACACTGCTTTCACCAATAAACTCTTCGCCAATAATGAACGCTTGAGCCAGCCCGTCAGGGCTGGGCTGGACTTTATATGAAATAGTGAGTCCTAAGTCTGAGCCGTCGCCAAGTAATTTGACGAAATTGCTCTGCTCTTCAGGTGTGGTGATGATCAAGATGTCTTGGATCCCTGCACACATAAGAGTGGCGAGGGGATAGTAGATCATTGGCTTGTCGTAAACAGGCATTAATTGTTTACTGACTACTTTGGTTAGGGGGTAAAGGCGAGTGCCGCTGCCTCCTGCTAAAATTATACCTTTAGTCTTAATCACGCTTGACCTGCTGGTTCCGTGGGTTTGTGATCAACATTATAGGCTAGAAAGGACGTTGTTTACGATAGTGAAGTGTCAGCTAAATAGGGATGTTTGTTTTGAGGCGGGTCAGCCGTTTTTGTTTTCGGTATGATAGTGCTTAAATGAAGCTTGTTGGCTACTTTAAAAGAAGACACAAGAGCTGTATTACAGAAAGAGAACTCTATGCAAACTACTATGCCCCGTTTTGATCGCGCCCAAGTGTTGGTGATAGGTGATGTCATGCTTGATCGTTATTGGCATGGCGAAACCTCGCGAATTTCTCCCGAGGCGCCGGTGCCGGTAGTCAAAGTGGGTAGTATTGAGGATCGCCCTGGCGGTGCGGGCAACGTGGCATTGAATATTGCTGCGTTGGGTGCGGGCGCGTCTTTGGTCGGTGTTGTCGGTAATGATGAGGCTGCCGCTGCATTAAACACTCGTCTTACGTCTGTCGGTATTCATACTGATTTTCAAGTGGCTGAAGAAAACCCAACCATTACCAAGCTTCGCGTTATTAGCCGTCATCAGCAACTTATCCGTATGGACTTTGAAGAATCTTTTGGTGAAGCGGATAGCGCTGACTTTATTGAGAAGGCGCGTAAATTATTGCCGCACATGGGCGCGGTTATTCTTTCGGATTATGCGAAAGGCACGCTGCAAGATACCCAAGGGTTAATTGCGGTTGCGCGTGAACTTAACGTCCCTGTGTTAGTTGATCCAAAAGGCACGGACTTCGAACGCTATCGCGGAGCTACTTTGCTCACGCCAAACCTCAGTGAGTTTGAGGCTGTAGTAGGCCGCTGTGAACATGAGTCTGACCTGGTAAATAAGGGCACTGAGCTAATGCTGCGCCTCGATTTACAGGCACTGCTTGTTACCCGCAGTGAGCATGGCATGACACTGCTACGCCCTAATCGGCCAGAGTTACACTTGCCTGCGAAGGCGCGTGAAGTATTTGATGTAACGGGTGCTGGCGATACGGTTATTTCAGTGCTGGCGGCCTCATTGGCCGCGGGCAGTGAGTTGCCACAAGCGGTGGCCTTAGCCAATATTGCGGCCAGTATTGTGGTGGCTAAGTTAGGTACTGCCACCGTCAGTGCGCCAGAGTTGCGTCGTGCGGTGCAAAGCGATCAAGGTTCCGAGCGAGGAGTCATGACTGAAGAGCAATTACTTATAGCACTTGAGGATGCTCGTGCACACGGAGAAAAGGTTGTTTTCACTAACGGTTGTTTCGATATCGTGCATGCGGGTCATGTGGGCTATTTAGAAGATGCTCGCGCCTGTGGTGATCGACTCGTTGTGGCGATTAACAGCGATGCATCAGTGACAAGACTGAAGGGTGAAGGCCGGCCTATTAATCCATGCGACCGTCGTATGGCGGTGCTGGCGGGTTTGGAATCCGTTGACTGGGTGACTTATTTTGACGGTGATACGCCTGAGGAATTGATTTGTAAAATGAAGCCTGATGTTCTGGTTAAAGGTGGTGATTACACAGAAGAGCAGGTGGTTGGTTGGGAGATTGTGAAGGAGTATGGTGGCGAGGTGCAAGTGCTGAGCTTTTTTGATGATTGCTCAACAACCGCCATTATTGAAAAAGTCATCGATAAAAATACTTAAGAAATTAAAGTCGTGTTTAAAGCTAAAAAGCCGCTCAATGAGCGGCTTTTTAGCTGATGAACGTCGCTATTATCGATTAAGTGCTTGAAGAGCCTTTTGTACGTTGCTGCGTAGATGTGCCGGAGTAATGGTGCCGATGATGGCGCTGGTGACTCCGGGATGGCCAAATAAAAAATCCATACTTTTCTGTACGCTGTCCTCTTCACCGCCAATGGCAATGTGCCCGCTGGCCAAGGCTTTTTTAATCAGGGCTCCCTTATTGTTGGCGGCGCAATAATCTAAAACCGTTTCTTCTTCTCGTTCATTTAAATTGTATGTGATCATTACGCAGTCGGATTGTTCTGCAGCGAGCAGTCCGCCCGCTACTGTTTTTGTCGACATGCCAAAAGCGTTAATCAGCCCTTCTTCTTTGAGCTTTGCCAGCTCATCTAATGTACCGTATTGCTCAATGATATCGACATCGCTGCCGTCGGAATGCACTAAGACTATATCGATAAAGTCGGTATTAAGTCGTTTGAGGCTACGTTCAATACTGTAGCGTGTGTGTTCAGGGGTAAAGTCAAAATGAGAGTTGCCGTTATGGAATTCTTCGCCAACCTTTGAGCAGATGACCCAGTCCTGTCGCTGCCCTTTTAATAGAGGACCCAGTCGCTCTTCTGAGATGCCGTAGGCAGGCGCAGTATCAATCAGGTTGATGCCAAGGTCTTTGGCGAGCGCAATGAGATTGCTTGCTGATTTATCATCGGGTAGTTCAAAGCTGCTGGGGTATTTAACACCCTGGTTGCGACCCAGTTTTACCGTGCCCAATCCGATAGGGCTGATGTTTATACCGGTTTGTCCCAGTGGTCGTTTAGGTAGTGTCATGATGTTAAAGCGTTGCCCAAGGGGTAGGTGAAATCGGCGCTTGAGACAGTGCGCCTAGGGCTGATTGGTCATTCGGTTCAGAAATTGAAATTTCCTGTCGTTGCAGTAATTCTAATGTTTCATTGGCAAGGTTAGGTGCGAGCGTGAGTTTGGTGGGCCAGGCAACCAGTATATTGTCGACACCCGCAGCGGTCTCTACAAACGCCTTATCT
>JAUVQU010000229.1 GCA_030597965.1 Cellvibrionaceae bacterium | reverse complement strand
GGCGGCGATTAAGTGTAGCCGAGTCATGGTTGTGGCAAATACGGCGATGATTATGCCGCAGCCTATAATTAACGGCAGCTCAATGAGACTGCTGAGCTGCAGTGGTGCAACACTGAAGGCAGGCTCTGAACCGAAGGTCAGTTGGGCCATAGTGGCGCCAGTGACAGAAGCTAAAATGACGGGCACAAAACCAGCGATGGAGTATTCCATCAGTATAACCTCCATGGCGAAGATGACTCCGGCCATGGGGGTGTTGAAGGAAGCCGCAATGGCAGAGGCGATGCCGCAACCCACCAGGGTGCGCAGGCTGTTATTGGGTAGCTTGAGCCATTGCCCAAGCTGACTGGCAGTGCCTGCGCCTAAATGTACTGCTGGGCCTTCACGGCCTACGGATTGCCCGCTCAATAATGCAATCGCTCCGACTAGAAATTGCACGATTAGATTGCGTAATGGCAATCGTGCCTGATGGTGGTGTACCCGTTCGATAACATGGCTCACGCTTACCTGCCGATCTTTTGGATCCAGGCGCCTGAAGATCAGAGCGATAATAATGGCTCCGAGGATAGGCAGGCAGAAGCGTACAAGCGGCGGAAGAGTTTCAAAACCTTCGCTGTCGCCGCCTAAAACATGAGCTAAGGGCAGCTCAATGAGCAGGCGAAAGATGATAATCACCAAGGCGGCGACCAGCCCGCTCAGGAAGCCCAAAAGTGTCAGCTGCGGTAAGGCGTCCAGGTAGGCGAGTCGATGCCTTAGGCGGTCTAAGTAGAGCTGAAGTTGGCGAGTCATTGGATTCTGAATCTGAAACTCTCTTAAGTAATCCTGCTAGGTTACATTGCTTATGCAATAAGTTGCTATAAACTAAGCAAATTATTCGTTGCAGCCAACATGGCTTGTCATGTTGGCGGCTCTTTGGTGTATGTATTATTACAATAGTTAGGGGCAATTGCCCACTTAAAGAGGTTGACGTGATTCAGGTAGGTATTGTTGGGGGAACCGGGTATACCGGTGTTGAGTTGTTACGGCTGCTGGTTAATCACCCGGGTGCAGAGGTGTCTGTGATTACGTCCCGTGCTGAGGCGGGGGTGCCTGTGGCTGATTTATACCCCAATTTGCGCGGCCATCTGACCCTTGAATTTACCCCGCCGGATGTAGATGTGCTGAGTCAGTGTGATGTGGTGTTCTTTGCCACCCCCCACGGTGTGGCTCAGGCGATGATGCCCCAGTTGATTGATCGAGGCGTCAGAGTAATCGATTTGTCCGCCGATTTCAGGATTCGCGATCAACAGGTTTGGGAGCAGTGGTACGGGCAGGCGCATGCTTGCCCAGAGCTGATCGAGACTGCTGTTTATGGCTTGCCAGAAACCAGCCGGGAGGCGATTGCCAGTGCGCAATTGGTGGCGTGTCCTGGTTGTTACCCTACGGCGACTCAGCTTGCGCTCATACCGTTACTCGAAAAGAATTTAGTGGATCCATCTGATCTGGTCGTAAACGCCGCATCGGGTGCGTCAGGTGCGGGGCGTCAGGCTAACGTTGATAATTTACTGATGGAAATCAGCGATAGCTTTAAAGCCTACGCTTGTGGCGGTCATCGTCATTTGCCGGAGATTGAGCAGGGCTTGAGTGATGTACAGCCGGCAGCTGCTGAGCCAGTTGCGTTGACGTTTGTTCCGCATTTGTTGCCGATTATTCGCGGCATCCATGCAACCTGCTATGCCAGCTTAACGGATGATTCAATTTCGGAAGAACAGTTGCACCAGTTGTTTGTTGATCGCTATGCCAATGAGCCATTTGTTGATGTGCTGCCTTTGGGAACTCATCCACAGACGCGTACGGTGAAAAGTTCTAACATGTGCCGCTTGGCTGTATTTAAGCCTCAGGGTAAAAACAAGGTGGTCGTTTTGTCGGTGATCGATAATTTGACCAAGGGCGCCTCGGGTCAGGCTATTCAGAATATGAATATCATGTTTGGCCTTGCGGAAAACACGGGGTTGGAGCAAGTGGCTCTGTTGCCTTAACGAATGGCTTGGTTGACGTAACTCCATGGTAAAAGTCAAAGGCTCTAAACAATACAGCATGAAGGTTGTTTCTTATCGGCCTTGGTTATGGCGAATTCAATTGGGTTCGTTAATTGTCGTTGTGTTGATGTGTGTTTGGTTGAGTTTTTCCTATGGCCGCAATAGCGGTTTAGGTGAACAGTCACAAGTTGTGACGGAAGTTGAACATTTGCGCGTTGAGCTAGAGCTAAAAACTCAGGAGGCGGCTCAGTATCGGCAGTCACTGGCTAATGCACAACTGGGGTCGCAGGTTGATCGTCAGGCGAGCGAAGGTGTTCGTGGTGAAGTCATTAGTTTAAAAGAGAAAATTACGGCGCTTGAAGCGGATATTTCATTCTATCGAGGTTTGATGTCGCCCTCTGAGAATCAGCAGGGTCTGGCTATCGGGGATATCAGCATTGTGGCGACCGACACACCGCGGAGCTATGATTACAAGGTGGTAGTGAAGCAGTTAGCGGCGCAGCATCAGTTGTTGAGTGGCTCTTTGCAGGTAATAGTGATCGGTTATCAGGGCGGAGTTAAGCAATCGATGGCTTTGGCGGATTTGTCTGAAGATGTATCCGGGAGCAAGATTAATTTAAGGTTTAAGTATTTTCAAAGTGTTGAAGGCCGCCTTGTCTTACCGGAAGGCTTTAGCCCTAATCAAATTAATGTTCAGGCGACTACTACAGGGCGGGGTGCTGCTTCTGTAGAGAAAACGCAGGACTGGCAATTGCAGTAAGAGTGCATAGAGGTAGTAGAGGTAAAGGTTATGTGGGGAAAAAAAGACAATAGTATCGGCTTCGCAGCAGGAAGCACTACGCTGATATCAAAAGCTACAGAGGTCGTGGGTGATATTCATTTCTCTGGAAATTTAGAGGTTGAAGGCAGTGTGCGCGGCAATATTATTGCCAAAAGTGGATCCGATGCGCGTGTGCGAATCATGGAAAAGGGGCTTGTTGAGGGCGAAATTTCTGTACCGACCGTGGTGATTAATGGCGAGGTGAAAGGTAATGTTCACTCGAGCAAGCATGTGGAATTAGCGGCAAAGGCCGTGGTCAAAGGTAACGTGCACTACAGTCTGATTGAGATGGTCAAGGGCGCTCAGGTGGATGGCAGCTTGGTACATGTGGTTGATAAAGCCATTGAGGGCAAGCCGGCATTGGTTGAGGCTTCGGACTCCTCCCCTGCAAAATCCTCGTAGCTTAGGTTTCATATCACTGAATACTTGACGATTTTAGTCGGGTAAAGAGATAATGTAGGGCCGCCCTTAGATGGGTTGGCCCTTTTGTTTTTTTTAAGCTTGTCTTATTAAGTGTTACGGACAAGTTTTTGCGCTCACGGGCGCGGTACTAGCCCCCAACTACTTGGGGATTCCGAGAAGAGAATTACATGTCGACGGCAGAAATCTATACCCCAGAGCCAATCATTATTACGCCCAGTGCTGTTGCCAAGGTGAAAAGCCTGGTAGAGGAGGAGTGTAATGATGAGCTTAAGCTCCGTGTCTTTGTGACCGGCGGCGGTTGCTCTGGGTTTCAGTATGGCTTTACTTTTGACGAGCTGGCGACTGAGGATGATGCGTTGATTGAGAAAGACGGGATTGCTGTCCTTGTTGATGCGATGAGCTATCCCTACCTTATGGGTTCACAGGTAGATTACGAGGAAGGGTTGCAGGGTTCTAAATTTGTTATATCTAATCCTAACGCAGCGTCTACCTGTGGTTGTGGTTCGTCGTTTTCTGTTTAGGTCTGGGAGAGCTTATGCGTCGC
>JAUVQU010000205.1 GCA_030597965.1 Cellvibrionaceae bacterium | reverse complement strand
GGCGAGGAAAAGCGTCAATCGCCCCAAATGTTAAGTGCTTCTTAATGCTATTGGGCTTACGTAATTCATAGGAATTTTGACAATTGATTTTCTTCGTAAAGAAAAGTTAAGATGCCGACCGCGTTGATTTACGCGCTGCAATCAGGAAGAAACGGATCGAAATTAGGGCACGGTTCAAATATAGCGTATTTGGGGTAACAAACAGGCACACTTTTACCTGCCAATCTAATCGCACCATGGAATTTTTATAATTAGAGTTGAATCAGCTAAGCCACTCGTTTGAAACGAGAGTACCTAAGTAGCTCTAGCCAATGCGGATGAGCTTTTCCCGTGAGTAACTCTGTTGGCGATCGACCTTGTCGACTCGGGTGGTTTCTCTTATCAAAAGGTTTGTGATTTAAAAAGAAGCGCAACAGATCCAAATATCCATGTCCAATATTTTGTCGCGAACAAAAATAGGTTCTCAGTCTGCCGTTAAGGTTCTCAATCATAGAACTGGTTCGCTCTGTACTCGCCAATGCTAAAATGACAGCATCTTCCACATCGTCAAACTTATCTCCAAGCAAGTCCTGTAAAGGTATCGATCGAATCGCATAAGTATCACCGCGTAAATCGCAACGCAGTAGTTCGCACATGTCCCAAATTGTTTTTAAGCAACAACCATGATCTTGTGATATTAGTTCAAATTTATTATCGAGCACCTCGCAAAAGGCCAAGGCGAGATCTCGTTTCTCTTTGAGTGTAACGCATAGCGCTTTAAGTCGGTGTGGGTGAATCTTTGTCAGCTTCTCAAATTCGTCCACAATAAAATCATACAGTTCTTTACGAACGCTCGGTGTAGTCCCCGCCTTATTTAGCACATCATGTTCCATCCAGCTTACCAACGTATCGATGGTTTGCGATATTAATCGGAACTTCGCTTCGTACGTTCTAGCTTTGCCTAGTTTACGGCTCAGTAAAAACGGTTTGCTCATTTCCTTAGCTTTCTCCATTTCACATTCGACAGCTATAAGCTGAGTGACGCTGGTTTTATAGCAGTTTCTGAAATATCGTCGAATGTCCATGAGAGTATTTTCCAATCCAGAAATGAGCCTGAAGGTAGGGCAAATTAAGTCCCAAACTTGAGTCGTTCATGAAGTTGTTTGAATAAGTTGTCTCGTGCTGAGTTGAGTTGTTCAGCGGCTTCATTGTCTGTCATTTTACTGGCGAATGCATCAAGACTTTTGAAGGTGACGCCTCGCTTCAGGTGCTGGCTGGGGCGCGGTAAAGATCTGAATTTCTCATAGGGCGTCATCATATCCAGATAGAGATATTGCTTGCGCTCTTTGCCTTTGTCGTCGGTTGTGGTGCTTGGAAAATAGCAGGGGCGATGGAAGTTTAGGTAGCGGTAAAGTTGCTGACTGTTGAGTTCGCTGAAGCTGTCGGCGCAGTCTTGAGGGATGTGATCATAGCCGTAAAGCTTGCGTACAACCGCGCCGTTTTTGCTTTCCACCAGGCCGTTATCGTTGCTGTGTCGCGGGCGGGATTTGGTGAAGTCTATGTGCAGCTTTTCCAGTAATTCGGCCACGTTATAGTTGATGTATTCGCTGCCGTTGTCGGCGTGAAAGCCCCGTATTTTGAACGGGAAGGCATCCAGAATGTGCTTCAGAGCGGGCAACATGGACTCTGAGTTGATGCGCTCCACCGTGGCCACCACCTGAAACTGAGTGACCTGATCGACGGCGTTGATGTGGTAGATGCCCTTGCGCTTGTCCTGATCGCCCTGATGCACGGAATCTATACGGATGTAGCCGGGTTGGTCGTTTGGGCAAGGCTTGCGACGTTGCCCTATGGAGGCTGCTTTAGGTCGGGTTTTGGTCAGGGTACAGCGCTGGCGTTGATAGGTTTTGGAGCCGCGCAAGCTGTACAGATGAGAGACCGAAATACCCGCCAGACGTTGATAGTCCGCCTGCCCAAAACGCTGACAGGCGCGTTCACAAAGTTTCTTCAGTACGGCGCCGCTGGGCTGACCATGACGCTCGTCCATCGCCGCCAGCAGACGAATATCAGCATCCGTGTAATGGCGCTCAAAGCCATTGTGACGCGCAGGTTTTGTCACGATGGTACCCGTTTGAATGTATTGGTGAATCAGGCGATTGATCTGCGAGCGGGAGTAGCCGGTAACCTTCATCAGGTAGCGCGTCACCACGCCCTTATCGACTTTACCCAGAGTGATGTAGCGATGCTTTACCAGCGTCTTTTGCACCCATCGGTAGCGCTCTTGTTTATTGGTGGCAACACAGAAGGCGACGGCTTGGGTGCCGTCGAGGAATTGCTGGATTGATTCAATGGTGGTGAGTTGTTCAAGGCTCATGATCGTTTTCATCCGTTGATCATGAACGACTTCAGAGGCTATTTCAGGCTCACTTAATGCCAGAAACACGCCCCAGCCTTTTCAGGCTCATTTCATATTGGAGAAGACTGTACCCATCTATACGGGTAGAAAGTTGTCATCTGGCAGCCACTCCCGCTGAAGCTACAAAAGCATTCTAAACAAAAAATCCGAGCCCAACGTCCATGGGTCAGTTGTTTTCGGGCACAAGTACCCCCACTGACTTTCTTCAGTACTCACAGACCTGTTTTGATTTACCCCGGAAACACACTTTGAACAACCTGACTTTGGCGCAATCACACGGGATTATGAGCTGTTAAAGGGAATCGTGGTGGGCTTGAGGCCGTTGGCAATCCCTCGATACAGAGCTTCCCACTCTGGAATCAGATAGTGTTGAAATAAGCCACGCACCTTCTGCCAGAGCCGACCTTTGCTCTGGGCACTCTCCAGCGCCTCGTTAAACAATCGACAACAGCGTAGCTGGATCTGATCAATCAAAAAAGCCAGCATCATCAGATGCACCATCACTGTGGATAAATGCTGATAGCCGTGACCAAAATTGTGTTCAAAGTGATAGCCTTGGTTTTTCAGGGTATTAAAGGTTTCGTTTTCTATTTTCCAGCGCGCTCGGCCCCCTCTCATCAGTTTCATCAAATTGCTTTCTTTAATCGAAATATCCGTTACCCAGGAAAAATGTTGAGTTTTCCCGTTGGGTTTTTCTTCCCAGTACTCCAAAAAATTAACCGACAATTCAAAATTCGAGTCATTCAACGGCGCTCCATTGTGGTAACGGAAGCGGTGGGTGACACCCTGCTCATCGGTAGTTTCAAAATGCGCCGTGCTCGGCGTGTTGGCGATCCAATCGAACAGAAAGGCATGGTCTGATGCTTTGGCACCGAGGATATAGCGGTAGTCCAGTTCGTGCAGCAACCGAATGTGCGGTGCATTCGACGCCAAGCCGTCTTCTATGACAATGAATTTCATGTGCGGGTGCTCGCGGCGAACATCCTTGAGCAGGCGTTTGGCGGCGTTGCGTTCGCAATCATTCTTGCGCGCACCGTCCTGCTTCAAAATAGGCTCGGGCGCCAACGGAAAGACTTCCCTGCAATCCGGGTTAACCAGAACAGCGCCCAGCAACTGATGGTAATAGGTGGTGCGCCCATCTCGATGATGCTTTTCACAGCATTGCTCGCAATGTACTTCTGAAGAAGAAAAATAGCCGGTGCCATCAATCGATAAAAGATAATAGCCGTCAAAATAGTCAAAGCCTTCCAGCCCCTTGCCGCGCTGCAAAGCGCTGAACAGACGGGTGTAAGCTTTACGCAGATACTGCGGGTCGACCTCATCCAGTCGCTGCCTGAGATAGGTGTCGCAAGGCGCTTGCTCGATACCATAAAGGCTGGTCAAATTTGATCGAATGATCTCATCATTCTGGTCACGATCAAACTGCAACAGTGATGGATATTTCAAGCCAAAGACGGCCAAGCCCGACATCAAATGATCCGCCAGCGGAATGGAGCACCGAGCCTTTTCGTCGGGCACCTTTTCAAAACAGTCACGAATTGCTTGCAAAAGACCGGGAAGACTCAATGACTCACGAAAGCCCCGCTTAGCCATGATATTTAACCTCAAGTTTTAGATTTGAGGTGTACCTTATTGAAAAATAGACTAAATGTTTACGAAAAGTTTTTTTGGCGGTGTTCTGTAACCCCCGCCACAGCTGCATTGGCTATTTGAGCGGGAATTGCTGTGCTTCTTTCAGTCGCTCCTGCTGAAGCCACAAAAGCACTTTAAACATAAAGTTCGAATATAACGCCCGGATCTAACACGCATAGGCCCGTTACTTTCGGGTGCTGAAACCCTCACCGGTTTCCACTCGCGCTCACCATCGGCCTTGGTTTACCCTGAAAATCTCACGTTGAACGTTGAACAAAGGCGGGTCAGATTTGATCGAATAACCCTACCATTCCGGCCGCAGGTCATTGATTCGATTTTCTTGAGTTTTAAATATCCTCATCAATACCGCAAAGGGCGCAACAGG
>JAUVQU010000193.1 GCA_030597965.1 Cellvibrionaceae bacterium | reverse complement strand
CCGCGCCGCGAGCAGCAGGCCTTCCGCCTTCATCAGGAAGAGAGCAAGGCCAGCGCCTATAACGACCTGAGGTTGATTCACGATGTGGCCCTGGCGGTGGCGGTATGAACCTGCCCAGCCGCGCACGCAATGGCCTTAATGGTGTCGCCCGCGAACTACTCCGGCAGCCCACGGTGGAGAAGCCGCGCCGCCAGTGGGTAGACGACGTAGTGGCCTGGTGCCACCAGCACGATATTGACCTAGCCTCGCGAATCAACGGTAAAACGCTACGCTTTGATGCTGCCCTGCTGGCTCAGATCAACGACGTACTAGAGAGCGCCCGCCTAGCGCCGCTAGGCCGCTCACTCAGCGGCCTGCCCAGCAGCGCCCAGGCGAAAGAGGGCGTAGAAGAAGACAAAGCAACCCGGGAAAGCCCCCGCGCACGAAGGGTACTCGTCAGCTTTCCGCCGCAGCCAATAGCGGGGCTAGCCAACGAGCCACGTGCTATTCGCGATGTGGATGTACTAGGGCTAAAACTGAGCGCGTTCAGCGCCCTGATTCAGGTCGAAAACCTGGATAGCTTCTATGAATTTTCGCCGGATATTCCTGCGCTAAGCGGCTACGCAAACCCGCTGGTCGTTTACCGCGGCGACAGCCACTACGGTGGTGGCTTCGCCTTACTGGCAGAGGCGTGGCACAAAACCAGAAGAACACATATCTACGCCGGTGACTTTGATGTAAAAGGCGTCACGCTAGCGCTCGATAGCAATGCCACTAACTTGCTCCTGCCCAACATCGAATGGCTCACCCAAAACGCCACGCCGCTGCATGTGCCTGCTGAACAGTTTCCCTATCAACGCAGGTTACGCAAACATCTTGCCGGACTGCCCTCCGCCCACCCGTTGCGTGAGTACCTGACGTTGTTATTGGAAAAGCAGCGGGGGCTAAAGCAGCAGTGGTTTGAGGGGGAGATGGTGGGGGTGGGATTTGGTTAGCTCCTTTATTGACTGCTTGGCCTTGGTTGGGTTCAGCAGCAGCGCGGTGTAGTGCTAGGCGGTATGATTAGGCAGAGCAAAACGAGCCAGTACGTGACTTTTAGATATGCTGGCTATTTTTTCTTTGCTTCTAAACGAACCATTGGGATAGAGTTAGCCGAGTTGGCTGTATAACCACAGTGGATGAATGAGAACGTTTATTGAGGTTGTGCAGCCTTTCATATAATCACTGCTAGCTGACTTGGAAAATTGGTAAATATTATAGGGATAAGTATGGACTGGCTAATAAGTAATAAAGAATGGGTTTTTAGTGGTGTCGGCATAGCTGTTTTGGGAGCGCTCTTAGGTTTATGGAAATATTTTAGCAGTAAATCTCAAATTATGGCCCCTGCTGGCCAAAATAACCAAAACACAAGCAATATTAAAATAAATATATCTAATCCAGCTTTTTCTAGTGATTTTTCCTCAAAGGAGGAAGAAAGTCTGAAAGATAAAATGAGTTTAGATGATTATAAAAATTCCACTAGGGTGCTTTTCATAGATGATGATACAAGATTTAAGGTTGTAAAAATTCTTAGCCGGAGTGGATGGGTGCACACTAAACTTATCAAAGACTGTGACACTCTTGATGATCGTGATGTTGTTGATGCGAACATTCTTTTTATTGACGTGCAAGGTGTGGGCGTCTCAATGGGGTTTGCGGATGAGGGGCTGGGGCTGGCTTTAGCAATAAAAGAAAAATACAAAGATAAGAAAGTCGTTATTTACTCGGCTGAAACTGAAGGTGATCGATTTCATGAAGCTCTAAGAAAAGCTGATTCATTTCTCGCAAAAAATGCTGACCCATATCAGTTTCAGCGTTTGGTTGAAGAGTTTACTGTGGGTACGGGGAATTGAAATAATGGATGTTAGGTATAGAATAACGAAATTAGATGGGAAGATTGTATTTTGTAGTTTAGATAAAAATGATCTAACTATTTTGGCTGAAGTAAAATCCCAGTCTGCAAAGTTTCAGAATGGTCAAGTTAGAGCTGGATTATTAGCTAATAACCAATACAAAGTAGTAGCATTTGCTAACGGCAAAAAATATTTACAAAGCTCGAAAATATTTAAAATTGAATTAAGCTGCATACTTAACGCAACTCATATTGTCGATAATATAATTGAAGCTTCTGAGAAAGAGAAAAATAAAAGTACTAGAAGGTTAATACATAACTTAACGTCTTTAAATGCCCATAGTATCCAGGAGTTCTACTCATTGGTGCCTCAGGAGAATGTAAGTAGGAAAATGGGTAAGCAGGTTGAGTATGTTAAAAGTATAGTCGAAGAAGAGCCTGAAGAAGCAGCAATCGCTTTGTTGAAAATGGCAAAAAATAATGCTGCCATGAAGGTTGAATTTTCGGTTTTCAAAAAGCTGTTTGACTTAAATCCGGATTTGAGAGCAACAAATCATAACGTCCATAAAGTATTGATGAATGTTTTTTATATGTTTTTCCCAGACTTCACAGATAAAGGTGTCAAGGTTACAGTGGGTGATAGTGACTGTATGGCTTATTTTGATTATGAGTCAATTCATGTGGCCCTTTATCACATGATTGAAAATTCTGCCAAGTATATAAAGCCAAAAACTAGCTTGAAAGTAGATATAATTAAGGATGTTGATAAAGTTAAAGTTGTCTTGGATATGATTAGTACGCAAATTAGGCGAGAGGAAGTTCAACTTATTTTTGAAGAAGGGGTGTCTGGAGCGTTGGCTTGCCAAACTGGTAAGTCTGGCGATGGTATTGGCTTGAGTAGAGCTAGACAAATATTAGAATTGAATGACGGTTCACTATCGGTTAAGCCCTATTTCGAAACTGCTGAAGTTACAATCGGTCTCACATTTCAAAGAAATGTTTTTACCATGACATTGCCACGTAGAAAATAATCTTTTCAATCGCCTGCAGCATGACGCGCAAAAGCGTATTTGAAGCGGGCGTTAGCTGGTTTAGCTACCCTCTAAAAGTTATATTACAATGGTAATGTTGGTTTTGTTCTGGATAAGTCCATGTAAGTCGAGCTTGTGACAAATCTTAAACACCAAGTAACCAAAATACTGGTGGAGCTGCACCTGACTAAAGAGTCGAAACTGATCACCGAACACCGTAAGCCATCCGCACACTTTGTCGATGTGCAGGTTTACGACTTCATGCAGCGTCGCCTTGAGTGACTGGAAAAGTCTTCACGGGTCCAGCGGGCTGTACTTGAAGGAAGAACGTACATCCAAGGTGAGGCCCGCGAAAAAATGCGTAAATGGTTGACGTAATCTGGACAGAGCCTGCGCTTCAAAATGTAGATGCCTTCGCGGAGTACATTGCGCTGGATCATCCTGATGCTGCACGTCAGCTGATTCAGGACGTGTTCGACAATGTCACGCGCTTGGAAGATTGTCCCCAATCCGGACAGATTCTTCCATAACTCCCTCATTCGGTATACGGGGAGCTAGAGATTCTGCCGTGCCGTATTTTTTATCGTGAGGATAAGGAGCAGGTTCTGGTCCTCTATGTTATGCGAGAAGAGCGGCAGCTTCGTGCCTATATGCTTGGAGACCGCTAACCAGACGCGTCACTCGGATCGAGTGAATATCGGACAACGCCATGAATCTACTCTTCCTGGGCACCTCCGCCGGTGTCCCGACTAAAACAAGAAACGTCTCCGGCGTCGCTCTACGAGAGAGTAAAGGGAAGGACTGGTACCTGATAGATTGCGGTGAGGGCACTCAGCACCAGGTTTTGCACACAAATCTGTTGTTCCATTCACTCAAAGCCATTTTTATTACCCATGTGCATGGCGACCACTGCTATGGGCTGCCGGGCATACTGGCGAGTGCGGGAATGGGCGATTGCCTACGCCCCTCTTGAAATGGTCTCGGCCCTAAGTGAAACCAGCGTGCTGTTCGCCGCGCTGATTTCCACCATCATCATCAAAGGAGCTTCATCGCTTGCGACATTCCGTTAACACTCTCCAAGCTTAAGATCACTCTGCTTTTATTGAATGTTTCAATTCCCAAAGCTCCCATGTAGCATCTTTCTGGCCTCCGGCCTTCACATAAAACTGTTTGGCTGCGACGTTATCTTTTAGAACCGTCCACACAGTACGAGAAGCATCAATTTTCGATGCGTGTTTCTTTATTTGAGTCAGGAGTGCTCTCCCAGCGCCTAGGGCGCGTGCATGCTTCGAAACAAACAACTCTTTAAGAACTAGTACTGGCTTGAGATCGTAAGTCCAAGGAACTTCATAGTGGACGGCGATACCAACGATATCGCCGTTCATTTCGGCTACGAACACCCCAAAGCGAGGGGAGTCACTGAGCCCGTTTTCGATAATGTCGGACTCTGCTACCTGGAATTGATCGATGTACCGCTCATATACTGCAAGTTCTCGCATCAAGCTCAGAACATCTTTGACATCGCAACGCTCAAATGGACGGACTGTAACTTGAGGGGCGCCGGGTGCGAGACTCATCGGATAAAACCTGGCTCTTTCCCAGATGCGAAGGGAAGGCCTTCATCTTCCCACCCTGTTATGCCACCAATCATTACCTTCACTGGTCTACCTAGCCGTGCCAGCTTGAGTGCTGCTTGGTCGGCACCGTTGCAATGCGGGCCCGCACAGTAGGTGACGAACAGCGTGTCTTGCGGCCAGTCAGTCATGCTTTCGGCTGTAATCTTTCGGTGCGGAAAGTGGATGGCACCTGGAATGTGGCGGCGCTCGTAGTCTTGG
>JAUVQU010000152.1 GCA_030597965.1 Cellvibrionaceae bacterium | reverse complement strand
TTTTACAACCAAGCTACTCGTTCGTCAGGTGGATTAGCCGAGGCCGAATCCACCGAGCATACCCGTACCAACGAGTGTAAGTCATCTTTTGGAAAATGTATGGAGACAAATACGAATCGCTTCGCGATGCTTGGTGGGTTACGCAAAGAACGCTAACCCACCCTACATTAGATATCCGCTTCTAGCAGAACCGTAGGGCGGATTAGCGCAGCGTAATCCGCCGCATGTAGAATGCTTAAAGGAAAGTTGATAAAGGATCTATCCACCCATGCCAAATTATCGTCGTAACCGAGTGGAAGGTGGCTGTTACTTTTTCACGATCAATCTACTGGAACGCCACGAAAACTCGTTGCTGGTACAACATATCGACCTGTTACGAGATGTCGTTCAGCGTGTATGAAGAAAATATCCTTTCCATATTGATGGCTGGGTGATTCTGCCTGATCACATGCATTGTATTTGGACTCTACCAGCGGGCGATTCCGATTACTCAACGCGCATTCGTTTGATCAAAACATTGTTTTCAAAATCGCTTCCGAAGAATGAATATCGCTCAGATGTTCGGCGACAAAACCGGGAGCGTGGAATCTGGCAACGTCGATTCTGGGAGCACACCATCTCTGACGAACGGGACTACGCAACACATATGGATTATCTGCACTACAATCCGGTTAAGCACGGTTATGTTTCCGCTGTGGCTGATTGGCCTTATTCAACATTCGAGAAACGAGTTCAGGAAAATTTCTACCCGCGGGACTGGGGGGAGTGTTCGATTAACATGGCTGTTGGTGAGCCGGGTTGAGACATGCGGCGGATTACGCTGCGCTAATCCGCCCTACAAGGCTGATAATTATCTTTCAATGTCGGCAACTCAGCAATAATCTAAAAATAGACTTTTCCTTATTGCTGGCAGGTTGAATGGGATGTTCTATAGCAACTATCCGATCAAACTCATGGCCATCGTAAATCTGCTGTTGGCTCCTTAATCTATATAATCAGCTGTAATAAAATAATATTTATGAATAATTCTTGTCACAGAAAGAGAAACAAAACCCTTGGTGTTCCCGAGTTAATTGCCATTGCACTTGGCGGGATGGTTGGTGGTGGGATTTTTACCATACTGGGCATCTCTATTTCAATGATCGGTGCGTTTACACCTTTAGCAATAATTCTAGGGGGTGTTATTGCATCGCTTGCTGCTTATTCATATGTCAAATTGGGTGTGTACTATAAAGACGAAGGTGCCACGTACTCATTCTATAAAAGAACATTTCCAGACTCGCTTTTTTCAGCATCTCTAATAGGCTAGTGCGTTATATTTGGACACATAAGCACACTGGCTCTCTATGCCTATACATTCGCATCTTATGCCATCAGCAGCTTTGCATTTTCTGATAGCGAATGGGTGCGCAAGCTTGTAGCTGGAGGCGTAATTCTCACCTTTACACTCATCAATATCTGGAGTGTTAAAGACATGGGAAAAATCGAAGACATAATGGTATATACCAAGCTGGTGATACTCACCGTAATATCATTTGTCCTTGTTAATAATTGCCAAACAACACTGCCGATTTTATTACAGAGCAACAATGACACAAGCGTATTATCTATCTTGATAGTAGCTTCAATTACTTTTGTGGCTTATGAAGGTTTTCAGCTTGTAATAAATGCCGTTAACGAAATGGAAACCCCCGAAAAGAATATCCCAATAGCAATTTATTCAGCCATATTTATAGCGATTTTAATCTATGTTGTTATATCACTTGGAGCGATACTGGCGATCCCGTTTGATGAGATAATAAAAAACAAAGAATATGCTTTAGCCTCTGGTGCAAAACATGTATTAGGCCACTGGGGAACTGATCTTGTCATTATAGGTGCACTGCTTGCAACAAGCAGCGCAATTAGTGGCACCGTTTTCGGTGCATAAAGACAAATGGCAGTAATTGCTAAAGATGGCTTTTTTCCTGGCATTCTTGCAAAACACATTAACCATGTGCCCGTCTTTTCTATTATTTGTATGTCAATACTGGCATTTTGTCTTGTACTTGCTGGTAGCCTTCAAGTAATTCTTGAATTTGGTAATGTCACTTTTTTGCTCGTGTCGCTATTAATGGCTTATGCCAATCATAAAATCCGAAACTTAACTAATTCATCACCAATTATTACCGTGCTTTCTATTCTTGGACTCATGACAGGAACAATATTGATACTTTATTACGAGTTTGTTAATCAACCTTACCAAATGATTTTTATTGGCAGCTTGTACATTTTTTTGGCCATTGCTGCCTGGCTATTTTCAAAGAGCAAACCTCATCAAGCTTGCAACTAACCATCACATATAGCAGATAATAAAAAGTAGCATAGTTAATCCGCTCTCAATACGCCATGTTGTACTAACGAATATAGGCCTCGGTGGCATAGCGCCGCATCATGCGGTGGCTGTTAAAGAACGAGGCATTTTGACTAATAGCCCCCTTCATCCATTTTTAGACTCGTTTTTTGTCAACGGCTCGGCGTATTGCCGAATCCTGACAATAAAACAGCACAAGTTGATCATAGACTGCCGGAGACAGATGTTGCAGCGTCTGTGGGTCCGTGAAGAAATATTCGCTTGCCACCGCAAAAAATTCTGCCGGAGCAGTAGCACCATAAGCGTTGATACCAGGCCGCTGATGATGTGCCAACTGCTTCTGCAAGTGATCAAAGGCATCACTAAAAACCGCCGTCCACTGCGACCGTATCATGTCAGGATGCAGGGGCGGTAAACCGTTGGCACTACCGTTGAGCATATCAAGCTTGTGGGCAAATTCATGCACCACAACATTTTTTCCGGGGCGGGACACCGCTAGATCAGAGGCAATATCGTCCCACGAGAGAATCACTGGTCCCCGTAACCAGGATTCGCCGCTCAATGCCTGCTCCTGATGCGAGACCAATCCCGTTTCATCAGCACTGTCTTTGGTCACTCGAAAAGCACCGGGGTAAATCACCACCTCAATCCAGCCGTCATAGTAATCCAGTCCGAGCTTCAGAATTAGCAAGCAGGCCTGGGCCGCCACGGCCAGCGCCATTTCCATAGAAACGACCAAGCCCTGAACCCCGTTGATGCTCTTGCTGCGCAAAAACAGAGTAGTCAGCTCGCGCAGGTGTGCCCTCTCCACAGCGCTCAAACCGCTGAAGATATCAGCCTCACGCATCAGTTTTTTCCATGCCTCGTGAGGAATGGGATGATGGCTGAGTGTAAAACGAATACGCTGATGTTCAAGCCACTTCAATCTGGTTCACCCTTCTAAATCAATTCTGGCGGCGAAAATATCACAAGGTGCCCACCGTATAACCCCGTCCGCCATCGATCCCAAAAGCATATCAATGCCGTGTCTCCCATAGGGATTGACTGCGACCACCTGTTTCGCATTTTGTATCAAGCCAATCCAGTCAAGTGACATAATTTCCAGAATAAAAACATTGGTCACATGAAACAACGTAAGTTTCAACCCAAAATATCGTGCAAAATCCACAGCTTTTTCCCCGCAGCTTCACTGTGACCGGAAAAATCAGTTGCCAACAAAATATTATCATAACCTCTCATTTTTGCATCTCCCCCAATCACATAGTTCTAAACAGCAAAAACACACACCTAAGAGAATCTACTTTATACACGAGGATGGTAATCCCAAAGCTTTCCTGCATTTTTAAATAGAGTTTTTGGAGTCTAATTTAATAGAGAATTCTGATGATAATTAGCTATTAGAGCTAGTGGCATTTTCAGTAACTTTTGCAGTAACTGAGGAGCAAAAAATTGAATGGATAAAACATCAAGCACTTAATAATAGCAAGAAACCAACACCATCAAAGATTACCAGAGCAAGAGCGGGAGCAGTAGCTTAAAAAACACTTGAAAACAGTGGCTCAAGTAAGGCCGCAAAAACATCTGCTGACTCTGTTCTTACTCAGCGCCCTAATCGTCGCAAATAACAGAAACAATTACTTCCACTCTATAAACCATAGTTAATAAGCTGAAATATAATATCAACAAGCCAATCAGGGTGAGAACAGTTTTTATTGTCACGCAGGATATAGGCCTGGGTTAACAAGCTAAGTGGCGTGGGCACATTTTTGTGCCCACGCGGAATATACGCCTCTTTAATCTGTAGTTAAGCTTTCTGTCTGCTTGCGATAGGCCATCCGGTACAACACCGGCAGTACTAGCAAGGTCAGCAAAGTGGATGAGATGATGCCGCCGATGACGACAGTGGCCAGGGGGCGTTGTACTTCTGCGCCGGTGCCAATATTAAGCGCCATAGGTATAAAGCCAAGACTGGCAACCAGGGCAGTCATGAGTACCGGCCGCAGGCGTGTCAATGCGCCGTCGATGATGGCCTGTTCCAGGGCAATACCTTTGGCCACCAGATCACGTATAAAGGAGAGCATTACCACACCGTTCAGCACCGCGACACCGGAAAGAGCGATGAAGCCCACGGCAGCAGAGATGGAGAGCGGCAGGTCGCGCAACGCCAATGCAGCCACACCGCCGGTAAGGGCCAGTGGTACGCCGCTGAATACCAGCGCTGCATCCTTGACAGAGTTAAAGGCCATGAACAGCAGGCCGAAGATAATGACCAATGTCAGCGGCACAACGATAGTCAGCTGTTTAGAGGCCGAAATCAGTTGCTCAAAAGTGCCTCCATAGCTGAGCCAGTAACCAGCGGGCAGCTCCACCTCTCGAGCCACCGCTGCCTGCACCTCATCAACAAAGCTACCTAGATCCCGTTCGCGCACATTTGCGGTAACCACCACACGGCGCTTGCCGTTTTCGCGACTAATCTGATTGGGCCCAAGAGTGATCTCTATCTCTGCCACCTCCTGCAGAGGAATGGTGTGTGGCAGCATTTCGATCAGTCCCAGAGTATCGGCATCAGCGTCGATTTCCTGCTGAATGGCGTCAGGCAGCGGGATGGGTAGACGGGCTAGAGCATCAAGATCACTGCGTAGTGCATCGGGCAAGCGCAACACCAGATCAAAGCGACGGTCACCTTCAAAGATCTGCCCAACCACTTCACCAGCAATGGCGACTCGCAACGCCTCCTGCACGCTAGCCACATCCAGGCCGTAATAGGCCAGACGTTCACGGTTTGGAATCACTGATAACAGAGGCAGGCCAGTGACCTGCTCGGAGCGGGCATCGGCTGCACCGGATACACCGGCGACTACCGCTTTAATCTGTTCAGCCAGCTCCACCAGGGTGTCCAGGTCATCACCGTAAACTTTCACCGCCAGATCCGAGCGCACCCCGGAGATGAGTTCATTAAAACGCATCTGAATAGGTTGAGTGAACTCGTAATTGTTGCCAGGGATAGTCTTGGCAACCGCCTCCATCTCGGCAATCAACTCCACCTTGGGTTTGCGCGGATTGGGCCACTGATCCCGAGGCTTCATCATCACAAAGGTGTCAGCGACATTAGGCGGCATGGGATCAGTCGCCACTTCTGCCGTGCCCAGTTTGGTGAAAACATGGGAAACCTCAGGAAATTCACTAATGTGGGCCTCTAGCAAACGCTGCATTTCCACCGCCTGAGTAAGGCTGGTGCCGGGGATGCGCAGAGCATGCAGGGCAATATCCCCTTCATCCAGGTTAGGCACAAACTCGGTCCCCATGCGGGTCGTCTGAATACCGGAAATCAATACCAGCAACACCGCCGCTACCACAACCGGCAGTCGGTGCAACAACACCCAGCGCAGCACCGGTTCGTACAGCCAAC
>JAUVQU010000117.1 GCA_030597965.1 Cellvibrionaceae bacterium | reverse complement strand
GCGAACATATCAGCAGTCGTTAGTGAGGTTTAGTCGTGGACATCTGGACAGAAATCAATGCCTTGATACAGGAGAATTACACCGTACTCCTGCTGGGGTTTGCGTTGGTGTTGGCAATTATTTTGTCGGTATTGGTTTTTCGAAGACGTGCCACTCGAGATATTTCTGATCAAGAGCCTTCTGGCCAAGGACTTTCTGGAAAGGACGGCGTTGAAAAGCTCGACCAGCCGGAGGAATCAGTTGATGTAAGTGCTGAGTCTGAAGGCTTGGGGGAAGTAGAGCCTGCGATTGAAGACGAGACGATTGCACCGGCTCAGGAGCCTATAGAGGCGGTAGTAGAGGCTGCTTCTATAGAAGCGGTGCCTGTAGTTGAAACGGTCGCGACAGGTTCAGGAGAAGAAACTGCAGTTGAACCCGAGTCTTTTCTCTCTCGAGTGAAGAAGGGGCTCTCCCGCACAGGAACCAATTTCTCCTCAGGCCTGGGCAATCTCTTTTTGGGTCAAAAAGAGATTGACGAAGACTTGTTGGAAGATATTGAAGCGCAATTATTGATGGCCGATGTGGGTTTTGATGCGACCACCGAGATTATTGACCGTTTGACGATGCGTGTTGAGCGCAAGCAATTATCCAGTGCGGATGCGTTATATACAGCGTTAAAAGAAGAACTGGCGGCATTGCTGCACGCGGTAGAGTCTCCGTTATCGTTGCCCGAGGACAAAAAACCAGCGGTCATTTTAGTGGTGGGTGTTAATGGTGTGGGCAAAACCACCACCATAGGTAAGTTGGCCAAGCGCCTCCAGGGCGAAGGCAAAAAAGTCATGTTGGCGGCCGGTGATACATTTCGTGCAGCGGCCGTGGAGCAGCTTCAGGAATGGGGTCGTCGTAACGAGGTTGATGTTATAGCTCAGCATCAGGGTGCCGACAGTGCTTCGGTTATTTTTGATGCAGTGCAATCGGCACAAAGCCGTAACGCGGATGTGCTGATTGCCGATACGGCTGGGCGCCTTCACAATAAAAGCCACCTGATGGACGAGTTATCCAAGGTGAAGCGAGTGATGGGCAAGTTGGACCCAGGGGCGCCACATGAAGTCCTTCTCGTATTGGATGCGGGAACGGGTCAGAATGCATTGAATCAGGCCGAGCAGTTTATAGCGGCGGCTGGGGTTACCGGCATCGTACTGACGAAATTAGATGGCACCGCGAAGGGTGGAGTTATATTTGCGCTGAGTAAGAAGTTCGGATTGCCGGTACGATTTATTGGTGTGGGTGAGGACATTGACGATCTACAGCCATTTGAGGCGGAGACCTTTGTCAGCGCATTATTTGATGCGGCAGAGGATTAACCTGCCTAATTTGAAGTAAGGGTGCCTCTAAAAATAGTGATTTTTTTGTGGGAGCAAGAAAGGACCGTACGGAGAGCCGCAGTGTATATGGAATACATGAGGGTTCGAGTACGGAGCTGACGAAGCTATTACGAAAAAAGTACATTTTTAGAGGTGCTCGTAAAATAAAACGATAATAAAAAATATGATTCGATTCGATCAGGTTAGCAAGCGTTACCCCGGTGGTTATGAGGCGTTAACGGGCGTCAGTTTTGAGCTGGCTCGAGGCGAAATGGCCTTTCTCACGGGGCCTTCAGGTGCAGGGAAAAGCACGCTGCTAAAGTTGATTATGTTGATGGAGCGAGCCACCCAAGGCCAGGTGCTTATTAACAATAAAAATTTAGGCCGCCTGAGTCGGCGGCAAATCCCCTATTTAAGACGCCAGATAGGCGTGGTGTTTCAAAACCACCAATTGCTGTTTGATCGCAGTGTCTATGACAATGTGGCGCTGCCGTTAGTGATCGAGGGTTATTCCCCTCGTGAAGCGGCCCGCCGTGTCCGTGCAGCACTTGATAAGGTGGGGCTGCTCTCCAAAGAAAAATTAAATCCCATTACGCTTTCTGGTGGTGAGCAGCAGCGTGTAGGTATTGCGCGTGCTGTCGTTAATAAGCCGGCCTTGCTGTTGGCGGATGAGCCGACCGGCAACCTGGATCCAGAATTATCCGCCGAGATTATGACGTTGTTTCAGCAGTTCAGTGATGTTGGGGTGGGTGTGTTAATTGCCAGCCACGATATCGCTCTGATTCGTGCAATGAAACGACGGGTGCTGGGCCTTAAAGACGGGCGGTTGGTTTTTGATGGGGTGCTGCCAGATGCTTAAGCCTACAGGTCAATCCACAAGTAAAATCGCACGTAATCGCAGCCAGGAAGATCGAGGCGCAGTCAGTCGCCGCACGGTATTCTCAGATCGCTTGAAAGGTTACTGGGCACATCACAAACACAGCGCTAAAGACAGTTGGGGGCGCTTGCTGGCCGAGCCATTACACAGCTTGGTGACCGGGCTGGTGATTGCGGTAGCGCTAGCATTGCCTGCACTTTTGTTTGTCTGTGTTGATAACTTACAGGTGCTGGGCGAGCGCTGGGATGGCTCTCCTCAGGTGTCCGTATTTGTAAACCCTAGAGCCAAGCCAATAGTGATTGAGAAGCTACAGGCACAGCTAGAGGCTTTGCCGGCGACAAAGTCGGTGGAGTATGTATCGCCAGAGGCCGCGCTTGAAGAGTTTGAAGTCCAGTCGCAGCTGGGTAATGCCTTACGCAGCTTGGAGTCTAACCCGCTCCCCCCTGCTTTAATCCTTACCTTGTCGCGTGATGTGGAGGCTGAGGCTTTGTCTGGCTTACAGCAAACGCTTGATGGGATGAGCGCAGTTGATGACGTGGTGTTTGATCAGGCGTGGGTGCAGCGGCTGCAGGAGATGTTGCGCTTGGGTGAAACGCTAAGTATTGGTTTGGGTTTATTGCTGGCGCTTGGTGTTGTGTTAGTCATTGGCAATACCATTCGCTTAGCGATTGAAAGCCGCCGTGAAGAAATTGTGGTGATTAAACTGGTGGGCGGTACGAACGCCTTTGTGCGCCGCCCGTTTCTCTATACGGGTGTTTGGTATGGCCTCGGTGGTGGTGTTTTGGCGCTGGGTCTGCTTTTTATCGGTCTGCAATTTATGTCAGGCCCTGCGGATTCTTTAGCGGAGCTGTATGGCAGCAATTTTACCTTGCAGGGTCTAGGCTTTGGCGGAGGATTGGTCTTGTTACTTATTGCGGCGGTGGTGGGTTGGCTGGGTTCTTGGCTGGCGGTTGGTCGGCATCTGGGAGACATCGAGCCTAGCTGAGGATTTTCGGCGTAAGTAAGTGCTTACCTATAATTGTTTGATTTATCTCAAGGAACCTTTTGCTACGGTTAGCACTCTGAAAAAAGGAGTGGTAAACTAGGACAGTTAGCGTCACGTATGTGGTCGCATTGTGTATTTTTAGAAATTTTTAGAGGTATAGGTTCATGGGAACAAGCTTACAGGCTGTAGGAATGATGGCGCCGGGTGCAAACCTTAATGCCTATATTCAGGCGGTCAATGGTTTTTCGGTATTGTCCGCTGAGGAAGAAAAGCAGCTGGCCGAAGAACTCTATTACCATGAGGATGTAGAGTCGGCGCGCCGTTTGATTATGGCGCACCTGCGCTTTGTGGTGCATATCGCCAAGTCTTACTCGGGTTATGGTTTGGCAGAGGCCGACCTGATTCAGGAAGGTAATGTTGGTTTGATGAAAGCCGTTAAACGTTTCAACCCAGAAAGGGGTGTGCGTTTGGTGTCTTTTGCTGTGCATTGGATTAAAGCAGAAATACACGAATTTGTACTCCGCAACTGGCGTATCGTGAAAGTAGCGACGACTAAGGCGCAACGTAAACTGTTTTTTAACTTGCGCGGTCAGAAAAAACGTCTGGGTTGGTTAAGTAACAATGAAGCGAAAGCTATCGCGGCGGATTTGAATGTAGACGTGTCGCACGTGCAGGAAATGGAAGGTCGTCTGTCTGCTTACGACGCCGCGTTTGATGCCGGCAGTGACGATGATGATGACAAAGCTTACCAGGCGCCTGCCCATTATTTGGAAGATAAACGTTACGACCCGGCCGTACTGTTAGAGCAGGACGATTGGCGTGAAAGTAACGTGCAAAGTTTAAGTTTAGCTTTGGCAGGGTTAGATGAGCGAAGCCGTGACATACTTCAGCAGCGCTGGCTCGGTGAGCAAAAGTCTACACTGCATGATTTGGCTGCGCAGTATGGTGTTTCTGCTGAGCGGATTCGCCAGCTGGAGAAAAATGCCATGAAAAAAATTAAGACCGCAATGGAAGCGTAATTTGCCAGCCAATGGCCTATAGACGAGAAAGCCGCTTACGCGGCTTTCTTTGTTTTTGTCGGATAAAAAGTGTGCCGCAATGCACGGAGAAGTACTATGACAAACCCTTTTATTGCAGTAGCGGCAGCTTCGGGTTTTGTGGCCGTAACCTTGGGGGCGTTCGGCGCCCACGGACTTAAAGGTAAGATCACGCCTGAATTGCTCAACGCCTTTCAAACCGGTGTGCAATATCATTTTTACCACACCCTGGCGCTATTAGTGGTAGGGCTTCTGTTGATCCGCTTTCCCTCCGAACGCTTGTTGATGACTAGTGGCGGCCTTTTTCTGTTGGGTATATTACTGTTCTGTGGCAGCTTATATTTATTGGTCCTGGGAGGCCCTCGTTGGCTCGGACCGGTGACGCCGCTGGGTGGCTTGTGTTTTATGGCGGGCTGGGTAACGTTGTTTATTACGGCGCTGCGGCTGCCGTTACCCTAGTACGGCTTTGACTTTAACGTGAAGCGCTGTTTTATAGCGCGGTGTATTTTGATGTGTTGATGTGTTGATGTGAGTGTTATGACTGAGGCGGGTGAGATTCGTACAGAATTTAAGAAAAAATCCATACGCAGCTATGTAATCCGCGGTGGCCGTATGACGCATGGGCAGAAAAAAGCATTTGAAGACTACTGGTCACAATATGGCGTGAGTCTGTTTGATGGCTCTTTGGATATTCCCGCGGCATTTGGTCGAGAAGCCCCTCTTGTATTGGAAATTGGTTTTGGCATGGGAGGCTCTTTGTTGGAGATGGCAACCGTCGAACCGGAGAAAGATTTTATCGGCATTGAAGTGCACCCGCCGGGCGTGGGTTGCCTGATCAATAATGCCGGAAAGCAAGGTTTGAGTAATTTAAAGGTCTACATGGCTGATGCTATCGACGTCTTGGAAGATTGTGTCACTTATGGCAGTATTGACCGCCTGCAGCTATACTTTCCTGATCCTTGGCATAAGAAGCGCCACAATAAGCGCCGTATTGTACAGCCGGCCTTTCTGGATAAGTTGTTGCCCCGCTTGAAAGTGGGTGGTCTTATACACATGGCAACGGACTGGGAACCTTATGCCGAGCACATGATGGAAGTGTTGAGTGCTGATGACCGTATAATAAATACGGCAGGTGAAGGGCAGTATTCTGCTCGACCTGCATATCGTCCGGTGACGAAGTTTGAGCAACGTGGTGAGCGACTTGGACATGGTGTCTGGGATTTAATCTTTAGCAAACGTTAAACTATAAGGCTTTAAATTAATGTTGAATAAAAGTTGGGTTGCTTTATTACTGCTTATTACACTGTCTGGATGTGAAAGCGCATACTATAGTTCCATGGAAAAAATTGGCATCCATAAGCGTGACATCATGGTGGATCGTATAGAGGATGTTCGCGAGTCTCAGCAAGATGTTAAAGAGCAGTTTAATTCCGCGTTAGAGCGCTTTACGTATGAGTTGAATTTCAATGGTGGTGAACTGGAAGACGTTTATAATGCGTTAAACAGTGAATATGAAGACAGCAAAGACGAAGCGGAAGAACTGAGCCAGCGCATTGATGCGGTGGAAAACGTGGCGGAAGCGTTGTTTTCCGAGTGGCAGGCCGAATTGACGGAATACAGTAATGCGACCTACCGTCGCCAAAGTGCGGAAGATTTGAAGCAAACGCGACGTCAGTACACGCAAATGTTGAGTTCTATGCGCTACGCAGAGAGTAAAATGGCTCCTGTGCTGGATGCCCTCCAAGATCAGGTTTTATTCTTAAAGCATAATTTAAATGCGCGCGCGATTGCGTCATTGAAAACAGAATTTGGTGGACTTAAGCGTGACATTGAGCGCCTGCTTGGTGACATGGAAAGTTCTATTAAAGCAGCGGACGCCTTTTTGGCGACATTAAAACAATCTTAATCTATACTTTGTAAAAATAATTAAAAGGAAGAGAGATATGAAAATGAATAAAAAAGCATTATTGACTCCAGTATTAGCGGGGCTGGCTTGTTTGCCTGTGGCTTATGCGCATGCCGATCATAGCTGGGAAGCTCTGATGGGAGTGGGTTATACGCACTATGCCAGCGATCGAGAACTGGAAGTAGAAGATGATGTGAACTATGGCCTTGGAATTGGTTATGTTATTAATCCGACATGGTCTATAGAAGCTTGGGTTACGGAATCTGAAACTGAAGTTGATGGTGCTAGTGTTCTTGAAGGCACAGAAATGGACGTGAAAGAGTACCGCTTAGATGCCTTGTATCACTTTGCAGAAAATAATGGCTGGACCCCTTACCTGGTTGCCGGTGTGGGAGATCATTCCTTTGAGGTGGACGGCCAAGATAAGTTTGATGAAACCCGTGTGAATCTGGGTGTTGGCGTTAAGAAAGCTCTGTCAGAATACTGGAGCTTCCGCGGTGATGTTCGTGGCTATAACAGCTTGGATGAAGAGAAGACGGAAGCAGGTGTAAACTTGGCGATTGCCTATATGTTTGGTGGACATGGCGCTCCTGTAGTAGCAGCAGCGGCTGTAGTAGCTGCCCCAATGGACAGCGATGGCGACGGCGTAAATGACGCTGATGATGCATGTCCGGATACAGCTGATTTCTTAGCAGTGGATGCAGAGGGTTGCCCACAGACCGCTGAAAAAGAAGTAGCGGTTGAATTGGAAGTTCTGTTTGACAATAACAGCAGTGTTGTTAACTCCGATTACACGGGTGATATCGAGCGCGTTGCTAGTTTCATGAAAGAGTACGGTGATTCTGCGGTAGAGATTCAGGGTCACACCGATTCTCGTGGTGCTGATGAATATAACCAATCCTTATCTCAGTCACGTGCTGATGCAGTTGCTGCAGTGTTGG
>JAUVQU010000149.1 GCA_030597965.1 Cellvibrionaceae bacterium | reverse complement strand
CGGCTCTGTTTAATGCTGTGGGGATCGCTGCGTAAATTAAGGGCGAGGTCGGCATAGCGAAGATCGGCATCACTTAAAAATCGCTTTAAGTAACGGGCGAGGGTGGTATTCCCTGCAAGTAATGTTTTATGGAAGCGCTCCCAAGCCACTTGATCGGAAAGCTGACCTTGATCAATCCATTGCTTAAATGCCGGGTCGCACTCTTTAGGCTGTGAATATTCGACATTCCAAAACTTTGATACATCTCTTAGCGCACTCTTGTCCCCAGTTTGCAGACGCGCATTCAGATTGTGGCAAGCTAAGTCGACATTACTCAAACTGGCATCGTAATGCTTCACATAAGAGCTCCAGCGGTGTTTTTTTGCCAAAGTATAGAGCCAGCGCTTGTGCATGCGCGTACCAATGTAGGAGCCCTCATGCTCGGCGATAAACGCACTGACTTCTGCGTTGGGTAGGCGCGATAAACGGCGTTCCAGTTCGTAGTAATCTAAATGTGATTCCAGCGGATAACCGTAAAGATCATTACGGTAGCTGCGGTAGTCCACCATCTGGCCTTTCCGCAGGGCGGTATACGCCTTTTTGTAGGTCTCTCTTTTTTCGGTCAGAGGATTTTCACTGGATAATTGGGCGTGCACCAAGGGGGCTGCGCTGATGGGAGCGCAGAATAGGATAATAGCCAGTAGAGCCAATATTGGCCGTATAGAAAGAGTGGGGCGTAAAAACATCATGGCGTCGTTGCTGATTGGTGGGGTTCTTATTAACAAGTCTATGTTAGTTCTGATCAATGTAGAACTGTTTGGTTTCACTTTAATGATTATTTTTTGTAACTATTCAGCTCACTCCAGTATTACCCCTATAACTGCTTGCCTTGGCAGGCCCTGCTGTTGGTAAAACGTGGTCATTTACACTTGTAAACACACACTTTTCACCAGCGTTTTCTTGAGCTGTGGCCGGATTCCGGTAGTATGCGCCCATTCACACCTATCCAATGATCTAACACCAGACACGATCTCTTATGAATTTAATCGAACTGAAAAAAGCCCACTTGCAATATGGTACCCAAATCCTGTTGGATGATATTGATCTCATCATAGAAAAAGGTCAGCGTGTTTGCTTGATTGGTCGTAATGGTGCGGGTAAATCGAGTTTATTGAAGGTCATTTCTGGTGATGTACTGCTCGATGGTGGTGCTATCTGGCGTCAACCACAGCTTCGAATCTCTCGTTTGGAGCAGGATTTACCCGAGGCCGAAAATCTGAGTGTTTATGATGTGGTGGCCAGTGGCCTCGCTGAAGCAGGGCAGGTATTGGCTGATTATCACCACTGCCTGGAATCTGAGCCTATCGACCTCGACCGAATGATGGCGTTACAGCAAAAAATTGATGCTTGTGACGGTTGGCTGCTGCAACAGCGAGTTGATACGGTAATTACACGATTACAATTACCCGCCGATAAACTTATGTCGGAATTATCCGGTGGATGGCGTCGCCGAGTCGCTTTGGCGAAGGCATTAGTGATTGACCCCGATGTGTTGTTACTTGACGAGCCGACCAACCATTTGGATGTTTTGGCCATCGAGTGGCTTGAGAAGCAGGTATTGGAGTTTCAGGGTGCGGTGATATTTATCACACACGACCGCTCGTTACTGCAATCGCTGGCAACGCATATTGTTGAGCTGGATCGTGGACATATTCGCACTTGGACTGGTGACTACGCCAGTTTCCTAGAGTTTCGTGAGCAACAATTACTTGAAGAGGAGCGTCATAACGCCTTATTCGATAAGCGCTTAGCGGAAGAGGAAGTTTGGATTCGGCAGGGGATTAAAGCGCGCCGTACCCGCAACGAAGGTCGAGTTCGCGCCTTAAAAGCCATGCGAGATGAGCGCAGTGATCGTCGTGAGCGTCAGGGCAACGCAAACCTCAAGCTCAACACAACCGGAATTTCGGGCAAGTTGGTGGCGGAGCTGGAAGGCGTTAGCCACGGTTGGGATAAAGGTTTGGTGGTTCGAGACTTTAGCACTGTGGTAGTGCGTGGTGATCGTATTGGCTTGATCGGCCCTAACGGAGCGGGGAAAAGTACCTTACTCAAGATCATTTTGGGTGAACTCCAACCGAATGAAGGAACTGCTCGGATTGGTACAAATCTCGAGATAGCCTATTTTGATCAGTTGCGTGATCAGCTGGACCTTGAAAAGCATGCCGTTGATAACGTATCGGAAGGCCGTGACAGTATTACGATTAATGGTAAACCGCGTCATATCATCAGTTACCTGAGTGACTTCTTATTTACCGGCGATAGAGCACGAACCCCATTAAAAGCGCTTTCCGGTGGAGAGCGTAATCGAGTGTTGCTGGCGAAACTGTTCAGTAAACCAAGTAATCTTTTGGTGCTCGATGAGCCGACCAATGACCTTGACGTTGAAACACTGGAGTTGCTGGAAGAAGTACTGACTAAATTTGAAGGCACTATTTTGTTGGTGAGTCACGACAGGGCATTTTTGGATAACGTGGTGACTAGCACCTTGGCTTTTGAAGGCGACGGTGTGGTGCGGGAGTATGTTGGTGGCTATCATGATTGGCTACGACAAGGCGGTCGCTGGAAATCACTAGATCAGACAGAAAAACCTCAGGCGGCAGAACCCTCAAAGCAGACGGCTGAGCCTCTTTCCCATGAGGGTTCGAAACAGGAACCTAAGAAAGAGAAAAAGAAAGAAAAAAAGTTAAGCTACGCCCTGCAGAGAGAGCTGGATAAATTACCGGCCCAAATTGAGAGTGCAGAAGAAAAGATTGCGGCAATAGAAGAGGCGATAGGCCAGCCTGATTTTTATCAAAGTGAGCAAGAGACGATCGACAAAACCCTTGCCGAGCTGACGGAGAAACAGTCAGAGTTGGAAAAGAAATATGAGCGCTGGGATGAACTGGAAGCGCTCAGGAATGGTGAGGTATAGCTATATAATTGGCATGGCTATTGAGAGACTGGCTACTGAGAGATTTGGTTAATGGTGAGGCCTAGTTGGGGACTCTAACCGCCATAACATCACAGCCAGCTCCATGCAAAATACCGTTGGCCGTTGAGCCTAATAACAAGGCCAGGCCATGACGCCCGTGGCTGCCGACAACGATTAAGTCTGCACCGTACTCTTTGGCTAAGCGGTGCGCTTCGGCAACAGGTTGACCAACAATAATATGACAATCGCTGCTGGTTAAATTGGACTCTTGGGTAAAGCTTTCTAAGTGTTTCTGAGCCTGCTGTTGGAGTTGTTCTTGAACATCGGTCAAATCGATGGGGATATCACCGCCATAGGCAAAGGATAAGGGCTCAATAACGTGAAGTAGAGAGAGCTTGGCCTGATTGCTTTGTGCCAGCGCCTGAGCTCGCGCGAAGACTTTTTTAGATTCATCGCTGAGGTCAATGCACACCAAAATATGTTTATAGTTCTCCATATATATACTCTTTTTGGATTGTAGACGGTAGATACGTGGAGTTTAGCCCTAATTATTTTACTTGCCTAGTAATAGGCTGCTTCGGTTTGATGTAACTCAAATAAGGTAATAAAAACTGGAACTGATGATATGAGCTCAATAGCAATACTGGTGATTATTGGTGTGGTCGCAATGGTGTTTGGCCCAGTCATGATGATGCAGCCATCAAAATTGGAGAGGCGTCAGGCTAAGTTGCGCGCGTTAGCGTCTCAATTGGGCTTGCGGGTGCATTTACAGCCGGTGCCCGAGACGGTTCAAATGGATGAGCCTATCGCTATGTCCGCCATGTATTGCTTGCCTTGGAAAGAACAGCGTCATACTAAGTCTTCGTGGCTGTTGACCAGGCGAGGCTATGAGCACGGCTTACATTTTGATGGCGTTTGGGAGTGGCAGGGTGAGGGCAGAGAGCCAAATGAAGCCCAGTTGAAAAATGCACTCACTAATGTACCCGATATTGTATTTGCTGTGGCCAGAGGACCGCAGGGACTTTGCTGTTACTGGCCTGAAAGAGGAAACGAAGCACAGGTAGAGTTATTGGCTCGGTGGCTGAAAGATCAGTTGTCATTGGTGGCAGAGAAATAATTACAGCGGGTCATGGAATTGTATATTTTTTGAGCGCTCCGGGTAGTTTGTTACCTGTAAATAGCATTTTTGTCTTGATTTTTAACGGACTTGCTTGACCGAATACAAATCTCCACTTATATATGCGTTTCATATCTGGTACTTATATATAGAAGAAAGAATACCAAACAGTAAAAGCTTGGTGTTGGGCATGACGTTTTAGAGCGTCATTACTTATGAAATCTTTGTTTTAAGCCAAAGATCAACGAATCTGAAAGAACTTAAATCTATGGGTAAATCCTTAGTTATTGTGGAGTCTCCGGCCAAGGCCAAGACGATTAATAAATACCTCGGCAGCGATTACATCGTTAAGTCCAGTGTTGGTCATATTCGTGATTTGCCCACCGCTGGTGGACAGAAAAAACCCGTGGATACTAAGGAGCGTGCTCGTCAGGCGGCAATTACCCGCAAGTTATCCCCTGGTGCAAAAGTAAAGCACAAACAGCGCAAAGCAAAAGCGCAGCTGATTAAGCGAATGGGTATTGATCCAGAGAATGGCTGGGCAGCCCACTATGAGATATTGCCTGGCAAGGAAAAGGTTGTCGACGAATTACGTAAGCTTGCCGCTAATGCAGACACTGTCTATCTTGCGACGGATTTGGATAGAGAGGGAGAGGCTATTGCCTGGCATCTTCGAGAAGCGATTGGTGGTGATGAGAGTCGCTATCGTCGTGTGGTGTTTAATGAGATTACTGAGTCAGCTATCCAGGAAGCGTTTAAAAGCCCAGGGGAGTTAGATCAAAATCGTGTAGATGCTCAACAGGCCAGACGTTTTCTGGATCGTGTTGTGGGTTACATGGTGTCGCCGCTGCTGTGGGCTAAGGTGGCTCGAGGCTTATCCGCCGGTCGAGTTCAATCCGTAGCCGTACGACTTGTGGTTGATCGTGAGCGTGAAATTAGAGCGTTCATCCCGGACGAATACTGGGATGTATTTGCAGAGCTTATCTCGCAAGAGCAGGATCAAGTTCGCTTTGAAGTAAAGCGTCATAATAAGAGTGCCTTCAAGCCAGTCAGTGAAGCGCAGGCACAAGCGGCTGTTGGTGAGTTGCAAAACGCCAGCTACAGCGTGATATCCCGTGAGGATAAGCCAACTAAGTCGAAGCCTTCTGCACCGTTTATTACGTCTACATTGCAGCAGACTGCGAGTACTCGCCTAGGCTTTGGTGTGAAGAAAACGATGATGATGGCACAGCGCCTCTACGAAGCTGGCTACATCACCTACATGCGTACTGATTCGACCAATTTGAGTAAAGAGGCGGTTGGGAATTGCCGCGATTACATTCAAGAAAACTATGGGAAACAGTACCTTCCGGCACAACCTAACAGTTACAGCAGCAAGGGTGGTGCACAGGAGGCTCACGAAGCTATTCGTCCGTCTAGCGTGACCACTAAGCCTACGCAAGTTAAAGGTATGGAGCGCGACGCTGAGCGCCTTTACACCCTGATCTGGCAGCAGTTTGTGGCTTGTCAGATGAGTCCTGCTGAATTCACCAGTACATCACTTGTGGTGGGTGCGGGTGATTATGAATTACGTACACGTGGCCGTGTGATTCTTTTTGATGGCTTCCTGAAAGTACAGCCTCAAGTCGGTAAGAAAGATGAGGACGTTGTATTACCAGAGCTTGCCGTTGGTGAAACGCTGAACCTCAAGGCTCTTGAGCCAAACCAGCACTTCACCAAACCGCCGGCACGATATACCGAAGCCAGCTTGGTAAAAGAATTAGAAAAGCGGGGTATTGGCCGGCCTTCAACCTATGCGGCCATCAT
>JAUVQU010000067.1 GCA_030597965.1 Cellvibrionaceae bacterium | reverse complement strand
TATTGATTTTGCGGCAGTGACTGATCACGCCGAATTTTTAGGCGTGCCGCGTCATATGGCGGGTGAAAACGCTGAATACAATCCGCTTCCGGAAATCTTGGCTACCGGTAATCCTCTGAAAATCACCTGGTACTGGCTGTCTTCCATGTTGAAGAATAAAAACGAGAAGCCCGGTGAAGTGTATGGCCATATTGAAGGGGTGGAAGAAATATCGCAGGCCGCATGGCAGCTAACCCAGGATGCTGCCGAACGACATAATGACCCTGGCCGGTTTACCTCTTTTATTGCTTACGAATACAGCTCTATGCCTGGCGGTCAAAACCTGCATCGCAATGTGATTTTTAAAGGTTCAAGCGTAACGGATCGACCTTTCTCCTCAATGGACTCTGAAAACCCGGAAGATCTGTGGGCTGAGCTGGAAAAGCAGCGGGCGATGGGTAATGAAAATCTGGCAATCCCTCACAATGGCAACGCCAGTAACGGTTTAATGTACGATCGCCAGAAATGGGATGGCAGCCCGTTGGATGCGGAATATGCCAAACGCCGTATGGATAACGAGCCGTTGACGGAGATATTTCAGGTGAAAGGCTCCTCGGAAACTCACCCTGAGTTGTCTCCTGATGACCCCTTTGCTGCTCACGAACTGTTTACCACCATTTTTAATCCCGCCGGTGATATAGGCAAAGTACCGGGCAGTTACCTGCGTGATGCACTGCGAACAGGAATGGAATACAACCACAAACAGGGTTTCAACCCGTATATGTTTGGGGTGATCGGCAGCGGTGACAGCCACAATGGCACCATGGCGGACGAGGAAGATAACTTCCACGGCAAACAGCCAATAATGGATGGCTCTGCCGCACAGCGTTTGGGAAAGGTATTCTTGATGCCTGACAGTATGCGCCGTACGGGGCAGTGGGGTTCACAGGGTTTGGCGGCTGTGTATGCCCAGGAAAATACCCGCGACTCTATTTATGGGGCGTTAAAAAGAAAAGAAACTTACGCCACCAGTGGTCCGCGTATGACGTTACGCTTCTTTGGTGGTTGGGATTACTCAGCGCAGATGCTTCATCAAACCGATTGGCTGGATCAGGCTTACGTTGCTGGTGTACCGATGGGAGGCATTCTGAATAAGGCTGTCTCTGATGATCAAGCACTGGTTGCTCCGTCCTTTCTTCTGGTTGCGGGTAAGGATCCAATTGGTGCCAACCTTGATCGCTTACAGGTGATCAAAGCCTGGGTGGACGCTGAAGGTAACAGTCATGAAAAAATCTTTGATGTGGCGGGCTCGGATGATCGCATGACAGACCCGGTGACCGGTTTATTGCCTATGTTGAAAAGTACGGTCGATGTGGCCGAGGCGACCTATGACAACACCACCGGTGCGGCGCAACTTTCCGCTTATTGGCAGGACCCAGAGTTTAGTCCTGAGCAGCAGGCTTTTTACTATGCACGTGCGATAGAAATATCGACACCGCGTTACTCCACCTATGACGCTAAAGCGTTGGGTGTGGAGGCTCCGGATCCGGCTGAGATTCAAGAGCGAGCGGTAAGCTCTGCAATTTGGTACCAACCTTGAGGACACCTCTAAAAATGCACTTTTCACGCTCTGGCTGCGTCGGGTTCGTGCTCGCTCAGTCGCATATTACATATATGCTCCATTCGCTGTGCGCGCACCTTCCTTGCCAGGGCGCGAAAATTACTATTTTTAGAAATGCCCTATGCAATAATGATTTATAGGTAGACAAAATGACTATTCGAGAATTATTAAGAAAACCATTTACTGATACCCCTTTCGCAAAGTCCGTTGACCTGACAGGGAAAAAAGTGATCGTGACAGGTTGTGGCCCGGGTTCGCTGGGTTATGAAACAGCCAAAACCCTGAGTCGCTGGGGCGCGCTGGTGATCATTACCACGCGCAACAATACACATGCTATTTTCGAGCAGATGAGCGCGGAGCTGAAAGCAGAGGGTTCTACGCCGCATTTGGTTGAGGCGCAGGATTTGAACCTGCTGGAAACGGAATCAGTCAATCAGTTTGCCGACTGGTACCTGCAAAATCACGGCGATCGACTGGATGTGTTGATTAACAATGCAGGGGTGCATTTGGACCTTATGTCCAAATGGAAAGAACCAAACCTGACGGCTGATGGCTATGAAATCCAGTGGCGTATTAACTATCTGGGTGGTGTGCAGCTTACGCACAAACTACTGCCGTTATTACAGAAAACCGGTCGAGAGCAGGGCGAAGTGCGCGTGGTTAATGTGGTCTCTCAGATACATAAGAGTAAGGGCAGTAATAAGGCGTTGTTTGATCCCACTGTTCCATACAGCTCCTGGCAGTCCTATGGTTTATCAAAGTTGGGCATGATCCACTTTGGTAGAGAGTTGAACCGTCGTTACGGTCAGGAGTACAATCTGAAGGCCTACAGTCTGCATCCGGGCGCCGCTGCGGGCACCACCAGTGATGTGGCCAACAAGGGCTTTGAAGGCCATCCGATTATTAATTTCTTTCGCTGGCTCGGTTCGCCAATTATGAATTTGATGGCTACCACGGTTGTAGAAGGTGCCCAGACTCAGCTCCATTGTGCTGCGGCGCCTGATGCTGAAAGTGGCTATTATCAGAACTGCATCCTCAATGAGGAGAAGGCCAGTGATGATTCCCGGGACCAGGCTTCGGCCGAACGTCTGTGGGATGAGACCCAGCCTTGGATTGATCAAGTTTGTTCGTAACTGTTCAGCTCACGTCCGCACAGTTACAGATACATTGAGTTGTTAAATTTGTTCTTAATTTAGGAGTTTATAAATGTCGTCTCATCAAAAAGTACTGGAACATATGGGCTGTGGTGATTTAACCACATTGGTTGATCGTGAATTTCTTGCGGCTCATGGTCTGTCTGAGCCTATGCAATATGGCATGGCCTGCGGCGATGTGGATGCTCAGCTTGAAAAATTGGAAGCCCTGGGGGCAGGCCCGTTTTTAAGGGCTCATCCCGATGGCCCGGGCTGGACGGAATATGGTGTTAAAAAGACCGTAAAAATTGACCTGGCACTGGGTTACAGCAATGGTCAGCAGGTTGAGTTACTCGGTGCCGGTGAGGGCACTAATTTTTACAGTGATAAGATTCCCGAAGACGGGGGCATTGTCTTGCACCACATCTGTACCAGTCAGGATATCAGTGAGTTGGAGCCGCGAATGAATGCTGCAGGTTTCCCCACCATTATTGAGCAGGATGCCGGTGTTAAAGGTCTTCTTACTATGAAGGTGCGTTACTTTGATACGCAGGCCGCAGTGGGTATTTATGTTGAGGTGATTGAGTGGCGTTTGTTCGGACGTCTGGTTCATCCGGGAGAGAAGTTGATGACTCGGTTGGCGAAGATGCAGAGGAAATCATCTAAGTCCTGAAGTGCTGATAAGCAGACGTAAAAAAGCCGGCAATAGCCGGCTTTTTTGTGAAAGAAGGTTCTATTTATTTATAGAGCCATTTCTTTCAGTTTCTTCAGTGGGCGAACCTTAACCTGGGTGGTGGCAGGCTTGGCGGCAAAGGTGGTCGCTTCACCTGTGAATGGGTTGATACCCTTGCGAGCTTTACGGGCAGGCTTCTTCACAGTGGTGATCTTCATCAGGCCAGGAAGAACAAACTCACCAGCAGAGCGCTTCTTGATGTGACCTTCAATTACATCAGATAGCTCATCCAGAACACTGGATATTTGTTTCTTGGTCAGTTGGGTGTTTTCAGCAATCTGAGCCACGATTTGAGTTTTAGTGAAACGCTCTCTAATCGCTTTGATTTTCTTCTCAGGTGGTGCTGCTTTAGCTGCGGCTTTTTTAGCAGGTGCTTTCTTCTTTGCGGGGGCTTTTTTCTTAGCGGCCATGGTTACTTCCTTTTGATTGTGAGTGGCGGAGCCGGTTATTGTTTTTAGGGGCTTAGCTGGCAATCTCGAAATCA
Source organism: Cellvibrionaceae bacterium (assembly GCA_030597965.1). Taxonomy (GTDB): domain Bacteria; phylum Pseudomonadota; class Gammaproteobacteria; order Pseudomonadales; family Cellvibrionaceae; genus JAUVQU01. The sequence goes on along the minus strand of JAUVQU010000067.1, from coordinate 7,384 downwards.
ATCCTAGCGTCCCTCATGTATGGCTGGAAAAGCCTATATAGCGAGGTTTTAGCATTGTTTTCGCAGGTCGAATCTATGTATATATTATTAATTTAAAGGACGCAAGGTATTATTTGGCTTGGAGCGGATTTTATTTGAATGAGGCCAAAAAAAGTCATGGAAGTACTGTGTCTAAAGGCTTTTGCTGGATTTCTGGGGTGTCAGACTTTGGCCGGAGGACTCGATTTTGGTCTTGCGGTCACAAGTCAGGTTTGAGGGTGCGCGCTTCTTAAATCTAACCCGGGACATCCTCAAAAATTTATGTTCACTGTATTCATGTCTTACTTTCATATGAGCAATAATAGTCCGCTATATGGCTTACTCACACCTGTGGACTGGGGTATAATGCGCGCCTTTTTACGCTGATGGGTTGTTATTTGACCAGCCTTGCGGACTTTTGAACTTAACGATTGATAGGATTTTAACTATGCGCACTCAGTACTGTGGCGCTCTCAATGCCTCTTATATAGACCAGGAAGTAACCCTTTGCGGTTGGGTTGATCGTCGTCGTGACCACGGTGGTGTGATTTTTATCGACCTGCGTGACCGCGATGGCATTGTACAGGTGGTCTTTGACCCGGATGCTAAAGAGCATTTTGAGATGGCCGATAAAGTACGTAGTGAATACGTCCTGAAAGTGACTGGTCGTGTACGCGCCCGTGACGCAGCGGTAGTTAATCCTAATATGGCAACTGGCGACATCGAAGTTTACGGTCTTGAGATCGAGATTCTCAACGCAGCCGAAACCACGCCTTTCCCATTACATGACAAGAGTGTGGGTGAAGATGTTCGTCTGAACTATCGCTATGTGGATTTGCGTCGTCAGGAAATGCAGGGCCGCATGCGTTTCCGCTCCAAGGTAACGAACCAGATTCGTAACTATCTGGATGACAATGGTTTTCTCGATATTGAAACCCCGATTCTGACCCGTGCAACCCCGGAAGGTGCTCGTGATTATCTGGTGCCTTCACGTACTCACGAAGGTAAGTTCTTCGCACTGCCACAGTCTCCACAGTTGTTTAAACAGTTGTTGATGGTCTCCGGTTTTGATCGTTACTACCAGATTGCCAAGTGTTTCCGCGATGAAGATTTGCGAGCAGATCGTCAGCCAGAATTTACCCAGATCGATATCGAAACCTCCTTCATGAGCGACGAGCAGATCATGTCCGTCACCGAAGACATGATTCGTCAGTTGTTCAGTGAGCTGAAAGACGTTGAGTTGGGTGAGTTCCCACGTATGTCTTACGCCGAAGCCATGGAGAAGTACGGCTCCGATAAGCCGGACATGCGTATCCCGTTAGAGTTGGTCGACATTAAAGACCTGCTTAAAGATATCGAATTTAAAGTGTTCGCTGGCCCGGCCAATGACCCTAAGTGTCGTGTCACCGCTCTTAAGGTGACGGGTGGTGCCACTATTTCCCGTAAGCAGATCGACGGCTACACCAAATTCGTTAGTATCTACGGTGCCAAAGGTTTAGCGTGGATCAAAGTCAACGAAATTGAAAAAGGCGTTGAAGGCCTGCAGTCTCCAATCATCAAGTTCCTGGGCGAAGAAGTGACCATGAACGTGATGGAGCGCACCGGCGCTCAGAACGGTGACATTGTATTCTTCGGTGCTGATACCTCCAAGGTAGTGACTGAAGCTTTGGGTGCACTGCGCTGCAAAGTGGGTGAAGCCCTTGAGTTGTTCACCACCGAATGGGCACCGCTTTGGGTTGTCGACTTCCCGATGTTTGAAGAGCTGGACGACGGCGCACTGACTTCATTGCACCACCCGTTCACCGCACCAAATTGCACAGCTGAAGAGCTGAAAGCTGACCCAGCCAATGCATTGTCTATAGCTTACGACATGGTCTTAAACGGTTGTGAGTTGGGCGGCGGTTCTATTCGTATACACGATCAAAAAATGCAGCAAACAGTATTTGAAGTGCTTGGGATTAAAGAAGAAGAGCAGCGTGAGAAGTTTGGCTTCCTGCTGGACGCACTGAAGTATGGTGCGCCACCGCACGGTGGTCTGGCCTTCGGTTTGGATCGCTTGGTTATGTTAATGACCGGCTCCCAGTCAATTCGTGACGTGATTGCCTTCCCGAAAACCCAGACGGCGGCCTGTGTTATGACCGACGCCCCGGGTGCGGTAAACAATCTGCAATTAAGCGAGTTGAATATTCGTTTGAAGAAGAAAGAAAAAGAAGTAGCCAAAGACGCATAAATTCGTCTTGGTTTGTGGATTGAAAACGGAGCCTGACGGCTCCGTTTTTCGTTGTGGGCCAGCATAAAGAACTTCTTACGTTTCGGCTCTTATTGGAACTTCCTTATAGATAGATTTCATGTGTTTTTGAGGTTTCTACTACACAAAACAAAGTCAATTTTTTAAGCGGTGATAGCATATTTTGAAGTGATTGCTTGACACTAATGTCACAAAAGTCTTGATAGTTGTTCTTGGATGGGTGAAAATTAGCGCTTACTTTGGTTTGCACGGATGTGAACAGTGCTCTGTATCCCTCGAATCTTCCTTCTATTGCTTTTGGTCGTATGTTGCCTAAGCCCTATGTTGGCAACGGCACAGACTCAGCCGAATTCTATCGAGCAGCAGGCGAACCAGCAGATCCAGCGTGACCAGCAGCGCCGATCCGAACAGCAAAAAGCACTGGAAGAGGGGCGTCGTGAACGGACTCGTATTGATAGCCCGACAACACAGCCGCTCACACCTGTAGAAGATGAAGGCCCCTGTTTTGTTCTTCAAAATATTGCAATAGAGGGCGCGTACAGGCTATCCATCGAGCAAAAGAAGCGCGTTGTTGAACCGCTGATCGGGCAGTGTGTTGGCCGCCCTCAGGTCAACCAGCTGCTGCAGCGTCTTACCAAGCTGTACTTCGATGCAGGTTTTGTGACTTCCCGCGCGTATATCTCACAGCAAAATATTGCCGATGGCGCTTTGGTTATTCAGATCATTGAGGGTGAGCTTGAATCACTCCAGCTGAACACAGAAGACTCATCCATTTCACTCCACACCGCTTTTCCCAACCTTGAAGGTAAACGCTTAAATCTCCGTGATCTGGAGCAGGGCTTGGAGCACATCAACCGCCTGGGTTCCTGCGAGGCCACAATGGGTTTGTTGCCCGGTAGTTATCTGGGTGCCAGTGTGGTTGAAATTGACGCCGAGTGCGGCAATCCGTTTGCTCTGCGTTTGGGGCGCAACAATAGTGGTCAGGCCTCTACTGGAGAGCAACAGCAAAGCTTGCTGGCTTCCGTGGATAATCCTTTGGGTTTGAACGATCACCTGTATCTGTCCTACCAAACGGACACAAAAAAAGAAGATCGAGGGGTACACAGTGAAAGCCTCAGTGGCCACTGGGATGTGCCTCTGGGTTACTGGCTGTTTTCACTTAATGCCTCTCGGTTTGAATACACATCTCTGGTGGAGGGCAGCTTCACCATCTTTGAAACCACGGGGATTAGCACCAGTCAAAGTCTTGTTGTCGAGCGAATGATTCATCGCGATCAGGACAGTAAAACCAAAATCATCTCCAGCCTGACGCGCAAGCACACAGAAAACTACATTGAAAAGGTTTTGATCGATACCAGCAGTCGAGTGTTGGCAATTGCTGGTCTGGCATTACAGCACGAGCAATTCTTTACTGGAGGCGCACAGCTCATCAGTCGCATCGGTTACCACCAAGGTCTGGATAGGTTTGGTAGTCAAGGTGATGACGAAACGGAAACTGGTAGGCCCCAAGCGCAGTTCAATAAATACACATTCACCCTCGACTACACCGATGCCTGGCGTATTAACTCCACGCCTGTGATCTGGCAATCGACCTTCAGTGCTCAACAAACTAACGATGAACTATTTGGCTCCGAACAATTAAGTATTGGCAGTGAATACACCGTGCGTGGTTACAAAGACACTGGGATCAGTGGCAACACCGGTGCTTATTGGCGCAACAGTCTGGGCGTCATGATAAAGACTCCGTGGGGGGGTGACTGGTTTCAGTACATCAAACCCTCAATAGGGCTGGATGCAGGCTTGGTGCGCAATACATTTTATGACGATGGCAAATACGCCAAGCTCAAAGGCGCATCCTTGGGATTGCAATTGGGTGGGCAATATTTCAGTGCCGGGGTGACCTATGCGCGGGCTATAGATAGCCCAGATTATCTGCAGATTGATGACGAATATTGGCACTTCAGTGTACAGATAATGCTGTAGCTGAGCGCCAAGGCTGATTGGCTGATAACGGGTGCGGCTTGTTAGTGATGTTCGCTTGCCACCCCAGAGTGCCTTCTCTGCCTGCTGCCCGGCAGCAAGCATTCACCTTGAGGGCACCAAAAGTAGGCCTTCTTAAGGGAGCCCCTACAGACTGCCATTTATTTTGTAGGAGCCTGCCCCGCAGGCGAATCTCTGCAAAGCAGGAAGAGAGGGAGCTTATAACCCTCACCGTAGGAGCCTGCCCTCAAGGCGAATGTTTACCAGACAGTAAGTGATTAAAGGTCGACTAATACCCGGTCTAATGTAAGGAGAAACATCGTGGCCATAAACAACAAGCCCGTACGCACCATTGTCTACAGTGTTTCGTTTCTATTGGCGGTTCAGCCAGCGTTGCTCTCGGCGGATATTATTGTTGATGCCTCTGCCCCTCAACATAATCAGGCTAACCTCAACGTAGCCCCCAACGGTGTTGATATAGTCAACATCGCCAACCCTAATACGCGTGGCGTCTCCCACAACAAATTTAAGCAACTGGATGTTCGTGAATCGGGCCAAATACTCAATAATAATCAACAGGCAGTAAACACCCAGCTCAGTGGTTGGATCGACGGCAATAGAAATCTCTCATCAGGCTCGGCCTCACTCATTATTAATGAGGTCACCGGCGTTAAGCGTTCACAGTTACAGGGCTATACCGAAGTTGCCGGTCAACAGGCGGACTATGTCTTGGCCAATCCCAACGGCATCACCTGTGATGGCTGTGGTTTTATCAACACACCCCGCACCACACTGACCACTGGTGTGCCACAGCTTAGCAATGGCAACCTTAGCAGGCTGGCCATCAGTCAGGGTGATATACGCATCGAAGGGCTGGGGCTTAATGCCAGCAACATTTCACAACTGGATTTAATCACTCGCGCGGCCACGCTCAACGCCAACCTGCAGGCGCAACAACTGAACATCACCACCGGCACCAATACTGTTGACTACAACAGCCTGACGCTCACCGGCCAAAATACAGCCGCCGATAGTAGGCCTCAATTTGCTTTGGATGTGGCCGCTCTGGGCGGTATGTACACCAACAGTATCAAACTGATTGGCACCGAAGCGGGCGTCGGTGTGCGGGTCAGTGGCGACATGGCCGCCAACGCAGGGAGCCTGTTTATCAGCAACAATGGTGATGTATCCCTTGCTGAGATCTATGCCAAAAACAACCTCAATATCCAATCTCAGGGCAATACCACATTTGGGGGTAATGCCCAGGCAACCAACATAGCGATAGGCTCAACGGGGGGCGTCAACGTAGCGTCCGGCAACATCATCACCGCAGACAATCAACTGGCCATTGACGCCAACAGCATCACCAATCAGGGCAGTATTCACGCCGTAAATAACGCTACGCTCAATACCAGGGTACTGAACAATAGTGGCAGTAACATCACGGCTGATTATGTCGCCGTCAATACAGATAACTTGAATAATAGCGCGGGTGAGTTGCGGGCCAACCAAACATTGAGCCTCAGTGTAGCAAGCAATGCCAATAATCAAGTCGGCTTGATCAGCCAAACTGGTGCAGGTGCGCAGGTTATCAGCATCGGTGGAGCCCTCAATAATACTGATGGTTTGATTCAGACCAATGCCAGTAGCCTGACGGTAAATGCCAATGTATTAACCAGCAGCAGCGGTACGCTGGTTCATGCAGGTACTGGAACACTGGCTCTTGATATTGCCACGGATATCAACAACATCGACGGCGAACTGTTCAGCAATGGCGCAATAGAAATCAGCAGCGCCAGCCTTAATAACACCCGCGGCGACATTGCCGCCACTGATAATATCGACATTGACAACAATGGAGTTGTAACCAACGAAAGTGGTGTGATCGACACCGGCGAAAGACTGACCATTAACGCCCAAAACCTCACCAACAGCGGTGGCTTAATCGTCGCCGCAGGCACCGGCGACACATCCATCACCACCACTGGTGCCTTAAACAATGACAGCGGTGAGATTGAAACCAACGCCATCGACCTAACCCTTACCGGCAACAGCGTCAGCAATAACGCCGGTAGCGTACTGCATGCGGGTAGTGGCACGCTTGACCTGAACAGCAACTCCACAATAAACAACCAACAGGGCAGTTTCGCCAGTAACGGCACCATTGACCTCAACGCAACTAATCTTAATAACACCAGTGGCGATGTATTTGCGGATACCCTCAATTTTATCGCTGACACCGTCACCAACCTTGGCGGCCTCATCGAAGGTGATCAAGTCACCCTCACCACCACAGGTGACCTTACCAATGGAAAGGATGTTGATAATAATGTCGGCACCATCACCAGTTTGAGCGCCGAGGCTGACAGCCTTGATCTCAATATCGGAAGTACGTTGAATAACACCAGCGGTCTGGTACAAACCAACGCTGTCAGCACTACCGTTACAGCCAATGCCTTGACCAATACCAATGGCACTATTATCCATGCGGGTAACGGCACCATGACGTTCGATATTATTGGTGATGTGAACAATACCGATGGCGAATTACTCGGCAATGGTGTCGTCAATATTAATAGCGGCAGCCTCAGCAACATTCGAGGTTATATTGCCGCTACTGAACATATCGTCATTGACAGCTCCGGTGCTGTGAGCAACAACAAGGGTGTAATAGATACCGGTTCGGCCTTAATCCTCGATGCCCAAAGTCTCATCAATAACGGTGGTTTGATTGTGGTCGCGGGCAGTAACGACAGTCGTATTACCACCACTGGCGCTTTAAATAACGACAGTGGAACTATTGAAACCAACGCAGTTAATTTAACCCTCACTGGCGACAGCCTCACCAACCTCGGCGGCCTGATCGAAGCAGATCAAGTCACCATCACCACCACCGGTGACCTCATCAACGGTATCGACACCGTAGGTAGTCTAGGTACCATCACCAGCCTCAGTGCAAACGTTGACAGCCTTGATTTAAACATCGGCGGTACCCTGAACAATAACGGAGGACTGGTACAAACCAATGCCGTAAGTACCACAGTGGAAGCAAAGGCTTTAAGCAACAACAGCGGCACAATCATCCATGCCGGTACCGGCACATTAACGTTGGATGTCACCAACGCCCTCGACAACACC
>JAUVQU010000068.1 GCA_030597965.1 Cellvibrionaceae bacterium | reverse complement strand
TGTTTGGGTGACCAGATCACACAAAACCAACTCGCCCATAGACAGCGGCCACACTCAGCGTATTAGACGCGCAAAAAAAACTCTGAATACAGGTGATGAGGTTCACCTGTATTTCAACCCGGCCGTCTTAAAAACCGCACCCATCGCCTGCACATTAATCGCAGATCATGGGGGTTACAGTGTTTGGTTTAAACCCAACGGAGTCTATTCACAGGGCTCCAGATGGGGCGACCACTGCACGATTACTCGCTGGGCGGAACAACACTTAACACCTGAGCGCCCTGCATTTTTAGTCCACCGTCTGGACCGGGCCACCTGCGGCTTAATGTTGATTGCCCACAGTAAAAAAGCCGCTCAGGCCTTCAGTGCATTGTTTGAAACACGACAGATAGAAAAGTGCTATCAGGCAATGGTCCACGGCACTTTCCCCGGCAACCCCATAACAGTTGAGCAAGCAATTGATGAGCGCAAGGCCCTCAGCCACTTTCAACTTTTAGAACAAGATGGAAACTCGAACACTTCAATCGTTGATGTGAAGATTGAAACCGGGCGTAAGCATCAAATCCGCCGCCACCTGGCAGGACTTGGGCATCCCATCGTCGGTGACCGCCTGCACGGAATCGAAAACACCCAGCAGACAGGCAGGGATTTACAGCTGTGCGCTTACCGCTTAGTGTTTACCTGTCCTTTTGAAAACACAGCACGAGAGTTTGTGTTACCGACTAATTTTTACCCTTGGCACTTAGCACTTATCCCTTAGCACTCAAAAACATACGGCAGCGGAGCAATAAGTAACATGTTTGATTTTTTTACGGGTGATCACTTCAGCTACATCGCCGCCATACTAACCACCATCGCATTTATTCCGCAGGCGGTTCAAACCATCATTACTCGAGATACCGATGCCATATCACTGGAAATGTACATTTGTTTTTGTACCGGGGTTTTCTTTTGGCTCTGTTATGGCGTACACATTGGCAGCTGGGCAATGATGATAGCCAACTCGTTTACGCTGGTGTTATCGCTGATTATTCTTAGCTATAAGATCTTCAACGAAAGGAAGAAAGCATAACAATAGGCGCTTGTTCGCTTGCAAAGCACCAAAAGCAGGCCCTTTTAAGGGAGTTCCTACAACACCACCTAAAAACCCGTAGGCGCTAGCCATACTGGCGAATCTTATTCTTCGAAGGCTGGCTTCTTAGGCAATACCGCATTGAGTACCAGATAACCCGCAACACCCGACAACAACGAACCCACAATAATACCTAAACGCTCATCGAACAAAACCGCCGCTGTCATATCCGCTACAGCCGCGCCGTCAAACGCCAGGGAACCGACAAACAAGCTCATGGTAAAGCCAACGCCACATAATAGTGAAACGCCATAGAGCATTTTAAAATTCAACCCGGCGGGCAATTTAATCAACCCAAGCTTAACGCTCAACCAGCACAAACCCCAAACACCCACCTGCTTACCGATAAACAAGCCCACCGCAATACCCATTGGCACACTGTGGAGAAAACTCTCCGAAGTAATACCCGAAAAGGAGATGCCTGCATTCACAAAAGCGAACAGCGGTAAAATCACCAGGGACACAACACCATGCAATTCATGTTCGAGACTCTTAAGGGGAGAGAAAGTCGGATCATCCGAACATTTAATCGGTATAAATAACGCCAACACCACGCCCGCCAAGGTAGCGTGCACACCGGATTTCAGTACCGCCACCCACATAATGATTCCGAGAAAAACATAGGGCGGGATATTGCTTACACCACGACGGTTCAACATAAACAAACCCACAATACAGGCCGCTGCCACCACTAAGGCTGCCGTTGAAAGTTCACTGGTATAGAACAGAGCAATCACAACGATCGCACCAATGTCATCAAAGATCGCCAGCGACACTAAAAATATTTTAAGTGTTACAGGCACTCGGGTGCCCAATAACGAGAGAATACCCAAAGAGAAGGCTATATCCGTTGCCGCTGGAATTGCCCAGCCCTGAAGAGCAATCGGATCATCATAATTAAACGCCGCGTAAATCAGCGCCGGCACCAACATACCACCCACAGCAGCAATGCCCGGCAAGACAATCGCGCTGGGCTCAGACAGCTCACCCTCAATCAACTCACGTTTTAACTCCAAACCGACAAGAAAGAAAAACACGGCCATCAAGCCATCGTTAATCCACAACAACAGTGGCTTAGCAATCGATAACGCACCCACCTGCACTGCAACGGGCATCTCAATTAACGCGTTGTAGTATTCGCTCAATGGCGTATTCGCGGCCACCATAGCCAAGGCCGCAGCGAGCATTAGTAAAATACCACCGGCGGAATCGTGTTTTAGAAATTCTTTAAAGTCGTTGTGCATTCATTTTTACCTTATACCGGAGCAGGAAAAGCTTCACTGCCCCATTGGGCTACCAGGCTGATATAACTTAGACCGAACCACAATCAGTCTGCTATGTTCATAGAGAATCTTAGCCCATAAGTCCTTGGAGCCTCTGTAAATATGGCGCCTGGACCAGGGTCAAAGACAGAACTTCCAGTGGCAGCGGCCGCTTGCACTTCTTGATTCTCCAGGTTCTTAATCCACAAACCGATTGACCATTGATCGTCCTCGGAATAATAGGTAAGTGCCGCATCGGTTTTAGTATAACTCTCCTGATAAAGACCCGCAGAGTGTCTGAAATCACCCCAGAAGCCGCTTTCATAACGTGAATTCACATTAGCCGTCAGTGTCGCGCCCGACTCTAAAGGCCAATCGTGCTCAACCCCAAGTGATACTGTCCAGTCAGGTGCATTCTGCATTTGATTGCCATTGTAGGCATCTATTTCGATGGGAGACCGGGCATCCTCAATAAAATCTGTATAGCGTGCGTGTAAATAGCCCGTCGATAAACTCATGGTTGTATGAGCCCATGCATCAGGCGAAAGAACAAGATCCAATTGCAAACCATAAATCTCAACATCCGCGTTAGTCAGAAAATTAGTGCCATTCTCCGCATTAAAAGACTGAATTAACAAGCTGTCGTATTCATAGAAGAAGGCTTCGGTATTGAATATCACCTGATTATCAAATAACCGGTTCTTTGAACCGACGGTCAATGCCAGAAGTTCAGACTCTGCTGTTTTTGAGTCCGGAAACACATCAAAGGTTCCCGGCTGGAAACCAGTTTGAACTGTGGCATATAACAGGGATGTATCATCAACATCCAACTCAAGACCCACCTTCCAATCGAAGTTATTCCAGTCGGCTTTGTTAGACCAGCCATCCAAGCCAACTGGGGAGTCATCTACCGCAGGCATCATAACAATACCCGGCTGAAAGCCCCTCGCATTTCTCTTGTCTTGTGAATAGCGCCCACCCACCACTATTCGGGCATTATCTGCTAGCGAATAAGTGGTTTCCCCAAATAAGGCCGAACCTTTCAGTTCATGGCTGCGAACATCACTGACATCCAACCACAGCCCTGAAGGCGACGTTGGCCATAACTCATCTGACCCAAATTCAATAAACAACTGACCTGAGGTTTCAATATCGTAGTTATACAAACCCAACATCCAGGAGACAGTATCCCCTTCACTGGCTAAACGTAACTCGTGGGTCTGCTGGTTGATCTCTTCACCAAAGTCACCTGGCTTATGGGTAAGCCAATAACCCTGATGCCATTCAAAGTCCAGATACGAAGGAATATAGGTCAGTGATAACTGATCATTGATATCCCATTTTATTTCACCACCTACCAGCAACGTATCCCAGTCACGCTCCTGGGCATCAATTGGCCCAAGGGTGGCGAAGGATGTCAGCGAGCCTTGCAAACGGTCATCCCAGGCATTACCCGTGGAATAGCGCTGGTTTTTGCGGTTGCTTACATCACCTTTACTAACGAGGTTGGCTGCATAACCTTCCCGCTTCTCTATGTGGCTCCATAAATAAATATTGAGGTTGTCTGCCGCATCAATATCCAGGGAAACCAAGCCTGCCAGATCATCAGCAGAATCAGCACCCGACGCTTGGTAGCCATCACGTTCGTGGTAACTCAAAGCACCAAGAAAGCGAACATTCTCAGACAGAGGCGAATTATGGGTAATGGTGGTGCGAGTGTAGGAATAATTACCCGCTTCAAGACCTATTTGAGTTTCAGTCTCATCGGAGGGGCGCTGAAGCACCGTATTGATCACGCCACCGATGGCTCCCCGACCATACAACGTCCCCTGCGGCCCGGGCAAAGCCTCAACACGCTCAACCGCCAAAAAGGAGGCAGATGTCACTTCACGGGGCACATAGACACCATTAATATGATAGGCGTTTGGCGCCTCAATCATCGGTAAATCCAGTGTTGAACCAACACCGCGAATGTAGATTTCTGTGGAGGCCGATTCTTTTTGAAGACGCACCGACGGTATCAGGTTCTGCACATCAGCCAGTGTTGTCACACCCGTATTTTTTAGCGTTTCAGCATTAACAACCGTGACTGCCGCCGAAACATCCTCAATTGCCTCAGTCCGTTTTTGCGCTGTAACTATTACTTCCTCTAGCTCTCTGGAGTCTGGGCTTTCATGTTCAGCAAAGGCACAAGAAGAAACAACACAACCGAGAAGAATAAACTTTGAATAACTCAAAAAAACATTCCTTATTATTTTTGTAGTGAAGAATATAACTTTCCATAAATCTTATATTTAAGACCGAGGGTTATCCACAAAAAAACCGCGTATTGCGCGGTTTTTTTTCATTCAGACAATTTAACTGTGATGTATTTATCTATAAGACAGTTGCGCAAACCGCTGCTGACAAAAATCAGCGTCACCAAATAAAGTATTGATCATGCGTAAACGCTTGGCGTAGTGACCAACATCCAGTTCGTCTGTCATACCCATACCACCGTGCAGTTGCATTGCTTCTTCGCCGACCAGTTTTCCGGCACGACCCACTTTCACTTTTAAGGCATAAAGATCTTTTATTGCTTCATCACTGCCTGCCTCTAATGAGCAAGCCGCACGGTACAATAATGAACGAGTTTCTTGCACGGCAGTAAACATATCCACCATACGATGCTGTAACACCTGAAAAGAGCCAATGGCCACACCAAATTGTTCACGGATTTTGGTGTAATCCACGGTAATTTGTAACGCTTTCTCCATCGCACCCAGGGCTTCGGCTGAAACGGCAATCATCGCGTCATTGATAACCTCTTGCATAACCTCCAGAGCTTCACCCTCTTCGCCAAGCATGTGATCTGTTGAAACAGATACCTGATCGAGACTGATATTGGCAACGACCTGTCCATCCATCATGCGATAAGAGCTGATCTTCACACCGGCCTCTTTACTATCGATCACAAACAGGCTGATACCGCCTTCATCGTGGGTATTACCAGAGGTGCGTGCTGACACGACAATCTTATCGGCGCTGGCACCGTTAATAACAACGGTTTTTTCACCATTAATCCAATAGCTTCCATCACTCTTTTCCGCACGAGTGCGCACGGCATTCAGCACAAAACGACTGTCCCGCTCTACAAACGCAAACGCGCCCTGCAAAGAACCTTCAATAATGCTGCCAATATAGGCATCTTGCACCACTTGATTTCCCGATTTTTGCAGCAAGCCACCAAACAACAATACTGTTGCTAAGTAAGGTTCCAAAACCAAACCTTTACCCAACTCCTCCATAACTACCATCGAGTCGACAACACCGCCACCAAATCCACCAAATCCCTCGGAAAACGGTATCGACAGCCAACCCAACTCCGCAAATGTCTGCCAGTGTTCAGTGCTAAAACCAGCATCACTGGCCGCCAATGTACGGCGACTCTCAAAGTCATAGTTGTCTTGCACAAAACGAGTAACACTGTCCTTGAGCATGCTCTGTTCTTCAGAAAAACTAAAATCCATTATTCTTTCTCTATCTTTTTATTTATTCAAAGAGGTAATAACTAAAAATAGTAATTTTTGCGTACTGGCGAGGAAGCTACGCGCACAGTGAAGAAGCATATAAACATATGTGACTGAGCGAGCACGTAGGTGACGAAGGCAGGAGGCAAAAAGTGCATTTTTAGAACCCAAGCACGGCTTTCGCGATTATGTTCTTCTGTATCTCATTAGTCCCGCCATAGACCGAACTGGCGCGACCATACATAAAATCAATGCGCGTTTTATTCGCAAAACTGTGATTAGCGTTGTTATCCGCATCATCAATACCCGCGTAATAACCGGCCACATCCATTTTTATATCCTGTAGCGCTTTCGCGATTTCTGAACCACGCAGCTTTAACACGGATGATTCGGCACCCGGCTCTTTACCAGCCGCAGCGGCTGAAAGTACTCGTAACTCGGTAAATTCCAAGGCCATTAAATCGATCTCGATATCAGAAATCCGCTGTTGAAAATAGGGGTCAGCCGCCAGCGGTTGCCCACCGGCCCACTCTCTCTCGGCCAACTTCTTTAACTCGGCCAAACTTCGCTTGGACTGTGACACGTTGGCCACATAAAGCCGCTCGTGGGTCAGCAATGATTTTGCGTACGTCCAGCCTTTATCCTGTTCACCGATCAGATTCTCTTTCGGCACGCGCACATTATTGAACTCTGTTTCATTCAAAGTATGACGACCATCAATACCAATAATTGGGTTCACCTTGATACCTGGCGTTTTCATGTCGATCAAAAGGAAGCTGATACCTTCCTGCTTCCTTCCTGAAGAATCAGTACGTACCAGACAAAAAATCCAATCGGCATAATGGGCGTAAGTAGTCCATATTTTGGCGCCATTGACGACGTAATGATCGCCTTCCAATTCCGCTTTGGTTTTCAGTGACGCCAAATCAGAACCAGACCCCGGCTCGGAATATCCCTGACACCACCATTCATCGGAAGTGAGAATTTTAGGCAGAAAACGCTTTTTTTGTTCTTCATTACCATAGGTATAGATCACAGGCCCTACCATACTGACACCAAACACCATTGGATCCGCAGGGCCTAATACGCCCGCTCGAGCCATTTCAGTGTTATAGATGTAACGCCGGGTCACACTCCAGCCGGTACCGCCGTATTCCTCTGGCCAACCAGGTGCCATCCAACCTTGATCGTTAAGTAATTTCTGCAGTTCTGTTTGAGCTTCTTTGAAAGTACTTTTATCGGCAATACGATTGGCCAGTTCCTCTGTCCAGTACCGCTTAATCCAAGTCCTGACTTCGTCACGAAAGACCCGCTCTTCAGGGGTAAAAGTTGTATCCACGTTCTTATCTCACTCTTTCTTATTAGATAGACTTTATTGAAAATAATTTTAAGGGCACTTCTATTAAGTGATGGCGCCCTGTACACGCAACTGCTCAATTTGTTCCTCGGTTAAACCCAGCTCACTCAATACTGACGCTGAATCTTCACCGGGTTTACGCACAGGCCTGGGTTGTGTTGCTGGTGTGCGGTCAAAACGTGGTCCCGGTGATTGCTGCCAGTAACCGTCCATTTCAAAGTAGCTGTTGCGTGCCTGATGGTGAGGGTGCTCTTGCACCTCTTGCAAACTCAGTACGGGTGATACACAGGCATCGGTACCGTCAAAAATGGTGCACCATTCATCGCGTGTTTTAGTTTTTATTTTTTCCGCGAGCAATACACTCAGTTCAGGCCAGCGGTCTGAGACTGGCTTGCTGTAAAAACCTTCTTCGGCAAAAGTTTGCCCGTCAATCCCCGTTAAGCGAATAAGCTCCTGATAAAACTGCGGTTCTATAGAGCCAATCGCCAAATAAAGGCCATCGGATGTTTCGTAGGTGTCGTAAAAATGTGCAGCGCCACTTAAAAAGTGCGTCCCACGATCCCCATCAAAAACACCGCGTGCTTGATGGGCATGGAAGTAACCCATCAGCGCCGCTGCACCGTCTACCATGGCGGCATCCACCACCTGCCCCTTGCCGCTCTTTTGTGCTTCTAACAACGCACAGACAAGACCGAACGCCAAAAACAAACCGCCACCGCCAAAGTCACCCATTAAATTCAAGGGCGGCGTGGGTTTTTGCCCCTGTGACCCCATGGCATTTAAAACACCACTAAGCGCAATATAATTAATATCATGCCCGGCGGTGTGAGCCATCGGGCCGGTCTGACCCCAACCGGTCATGCGGCCATAAACCAAGCGAGGATTACGGGCCATACACTGCTCAGGCCCAACTCCCAGCTTTTCGGCAACACCGGGACGGAAACCCTCAAAGAATGCATCCGCCCCTTCACACAGTTTCAGCAGTACCTCTACCGCATCTGGATCTTTTAGATTCAGCGCTATACTCCGACGGTTACGCATATGGCTATGAATGGGCGCTTCATCTTTGGATTGACGCTCAATGGTGATGACCTCCGCACCCAGATCTGCCAACAACATGCCACAAAAAGGACCTGGACCAAGACCCAGTAATTCAATGAATTTGTAACCCGCTAAAGGACCCATAACGGTCTCCGATTAAAGTAGTAACAACTTTATCACCCCCTGATTTGTATGGGTTAGCACCTGAAAGTCCAAAATGGCTGTCAAAAATAGACAAGAGGTCGCCTCACAATGAGTGGAAATAACTACCCATCAAACAGGCATAAAAAAACCACCGCGAGGGTGGTTTTAATCAGTAAGGGTCATTGCCAAGTTGCGGCTAGCTGGAAGTCCGTGACTTACTGACAATAGCGTTGGCGTAGATACCCAATAAAATATCTTTTTGCGCCTGGGGCAAATCAGTCAAACGTGATTGCAACTGTACTTTTTCAGAAGCGTATTGCTGCTCATCAAAATCCAGCTGTTTTGCGGTCACCGGGTAATCTTCCGTTTTATGATAAAGCTGCTGATACGCCAGGTGGTTGCTGGGGTGTAATACATATTTATCCCAGATTTGGCCATCTATAGCCTGAGCCACTTCTTCGGTATTGGTATACTGCCCCTGCAGGACCTCCCCAAAAGCAATATGCACATGGCCTTTATGGCCATCAATACCGGCAGCAATACTGGCAATATCTTCGTGGGTACCTTTTTCATAACTACCGTGTTCTTCGTGGGCGTATAGTTCTCGAGCCTTCATCTGATCACATGGATCCCATTCATAGGAAATGGCGACCGGAACAATATTTAATTCTCGGATGTAATCACTCAACTCGACAGTTTTTGGCTTACTCAGAGCAATCATCGACAACACCGCACTATTAGTCGAATCCAATCCGTTCTTCGCACGCCCTTCACGCTGAGCAATCCAGATTCCGCTATTTTCCTCAACAATAGAGTAATGAATGTAGGAGGACAGATGTTTGGCTGCTTTGTATTTTTCACGGGCACCAACGGAGGAACGATTAACAATAAAACTCTTATTAATACGCATCAGGTCCGAGACGTAAGGTTTGGTCAGCAAATTATCGCCGATTGCAATACGGACAGACTTATAACCCTTATCGTAAAGCCCGTAATTCAAAAAACCTGGATCCATCGCAATATCACGATGGTTACTGATGAACAGGTAGGCTTTATTTTTATCCAGACTTTCCATGCCCGAATAAGTAAATTCGGTTACGCGAGTAGCAACCATACTGCTCATATAGCCGAAAATTAAAGTCTGAAACTGATCGACGGTTTCGATGCCTTTTAACTGGCGTTTTAAAACCATTTTAACCATTGGCTTAACAAACCAGGGACACAGACTTGCCATGCGAGGCGCTTTTAATTTGGCGATGGCCAGCAACAGTTCAGGCGAGTTGACCATACGCTCTAGAGCAGCGGGGACTTCCGCATCATTGTACGGTCGGATGTCATCAAATTCAGTGGTCATATAAATTATGTGCACTCAGCGGGTTTATGTATAAAGCAGCTATTACATGCTGCGACAGCACGTTAAGATATTGGCACAACATACCGAAATTAAAAGCTTTTTGCCACTTATGTCCACACTAACGCCACATACCCTATGCCCTTGCGGCAGCCCATTACACTTTAAACAGTGTTGCGAGCTGATTATCACCGGAGACAAAACCGCTCCGACCGCAGAGGCACTCATGCGCGCTCGCTATTCGGCACACGCCTGTGGTGCTGTGGACTACCTAATGGACTCATGGTGGCCAGAAGAGCGAGCCAACATCAATCGGCCTGAAGTAGAGCAATGGGTTAAGAGCTCCGAGTGGTTAAAGCTATCTATTCTCGACACAGAGTCAGGCCAGGCAGACGACAACGAAGGCTGGGTCAGTTTTATTGCCCACTACAAACATGACGGCCGACTACAGCAACACGGCGAGCACTCTTACTTTCAAAAACTGGATGGCCTCTGGTATTTTGTCAGTGGTGAGAACTTGCCCGAAGCACCTAAAAAAATAGGTCGTAATGATCCCTGCCCCTGTGGGAGTGGAAAAAAGTTCAAACGCTGCTGTAAGACCGTTGCATGAAAGCCATTTCACTTTCATACTGCGTTAGAATCGTACTCAATCGGTCATTTATATTTATAAACTCCCTCATTCCGTGCGATTCTGCCTTGCCTGAAAGCAAAATCATCTTCCATGCAAAGGTCTTAAAACACCAAAATAATTTTTCTATTAAGTGAGATTTACATGATCACCAGTATCGGTGAGTTCCTGGATAAAATGGGCTTAGAGAGTCGCTTCTTTGATATGGGACGACACATCAGTGAATTATCCAAAGAACATTTCCAGCGAGTAGAGTCTGGTGAAACCGCTTACCCTGCCCCCTACTTACACCACGCATGGATTGGGTTACTGTTTTGGGATACGGACACCCCCGACCTGCCCCTACTGTGGTTTTTAAAGTTTCCCCTCGATGAACAGGGCAAGCTTGATCTCACCGCCAGAGATCAATTCTTAAAACAGCTACTGACTGCCGTCGGCACCAATATCTCAGCGTTCAAAGAGGGCTCCAATTTACAAGCTGTACTTGAAGGAAACCCTTCCGTTTTCACTCCCACACCGGAACGCCAGGCCACAGCTCACGCAAAAATAAAACAGCTTTTACAACTCCCAGTCAGCCAACACTACACCGCCGCTTGCGACTACCTGCAGGGCGACTTAAACAACTGGAATACTCTGGCAGTACAAGGTATTGCTGACCTTGCCATCCGCTGGCCACAACACCAGAAAGCTTTGCTGCAAGCCATACCTAATATGCCGAACGAGCCTTTAAAAAGCCTGTGTCTGTGCCTAGAAAACGAAACCATTAACGATGCACTGAGCAAAGTATTAGCCCAAAGGCTGACAACGGAAAATGATAAACCGAATAGCGATAGCGAATTAATCGCGGCATT
>JAUVQU010000035.1 GCA_030597965.1 Cellvibrionaceae bacterium | reverse complement strand
TTGTAAATACTGTCCGCAAAGCGCTCGCTACGATACCGGCCTCGAGAAAGAAAAGTTGATGAAGGTGGAGGCGGTGCTTGAAGAAGCTCGTGCCGCCAAGGCTAATGGCGCGACTCGATTTTGTATGGGTGCTGCATGGCGTTCGCCAAAGAAAAAAGACATGCCCTACGTAACCTCGATGGTGCGTGGTGTTAAAGAGTTGGGTTTAGAGGCCTGCATGACACTGGGCATGATCTCCGGGGATCAGGCGGGTGAACTGGCCGAAGCGGGTTTGGATTACTACAATCACAATTTAGATACCTCGCCTGAATACTATGGCGATGTCATTACCACGCGCACCTATGGCGATCGCCTAGACACCTTGGATAATGTGCGCAGCGCCGGCATGAAAGTGTGTTCGGGCGGCATTGTGGGTATGGGTGAAGAAGAAAAAGATCGAGTGGGCCTGCTGCATCAACTGGCAACCATGAGCGTTCATCCGGAATCTGTGCCTATTAACATGCTGGTGCGTGTTGAAGGTACGCCATTTGCGCAGGAAGAAGACTTGGATCCATTCGATTTTGTACGCACCATTGCGGTGGCACGCATTATTATGCCGAAGTCGCAGGTGCGCTTATCCGCTGGTCGCGAAACCATGAGTGATGAGATGCAGTCTATGACCTTCCTGGCCGGTGCCAACTCTATTTTTTACGGCGAAAAATTGCTGACCACAGCCAACCCGGAAGCCAATAAAGACATGCAGCTGTTCAAGCGTTTGGGTATTAACCCTGAAAAGCGCGAAACAGAACACAGCGAAGAAGAGCAGCAAGAAGCGTTGTTGGCCTCAATTGAAACGGCCAAGAACGATAAATTCTTCTACGACGCTGCGCAGTAACCGAGTGCGGCGCGGTACTATTTGTATTTCGCCAGCGGGACTGGCTCCTAAGTTTAATGAACCACTGTAGGAGCCCCCTTAAGATGGCCTACTTTTGGTGCCCTGCAAGTGAAGAGCCCTCAGCCGAAAAAAGAGCCCTCAGCTTTTATGATTAATTCCCGGCTAAATATGGATCAAGTATTGACGCAAGCGCTCGATGAGCGAAAACGTCAGCACCTGTACCGTCAACGCCCTACTATTCAATCACCTCAATCATCAACCATTGATATTGACGGTCGCTCCTACCTTGCCTTTTGCAGCAATGATTACTTAGGCCTCGCCAATCACCCCGATTTAATCACCGCAGCCCAAGCCGCCACCGAACGGTTTGGCACGGGCAGTGGTGCCTCGCATTTGGTCTGTGGCCATTCGTCTGAACACCATGCACTGGAAGAAGAGCTGGCTGCTTTTACCGGCCGCGACAGAGCCATCCTGTTTTCCTCGGGCTATATGGCTAATGTGGGTACAATCAATGCCCTGGTGGGCAAGAATGACGCTGTGTTTGAGGATAAGCTTAATCACGCCTCGCTCTTGGATGGCGGTTTATTATCCGGCGCACGCTTTCAACGTTTTTTACACAATGACGTCGAATCACTCTCTAAAAAACTGACGGCCAGCGACGCCGAGCGCAAACTGATTGTGGTTGATAGTGTGTTTAGCATGGACGGCGATTTAGCGCCATTACCGGAGTTGGCTCAATTAGCTGAGCAGCATAATGCGTGGTTAATGGCGGATGATGCCCATGCCTTTGGTTGTCTGGGCGCAACAGGTGCAGGCAGTGCGGAATATTTCGATTTGTCCCAACAGCAGTTGCCAATACTTATGGGGACACTGGGTAAAGCAGCGGGTAGTTATGGTGCGTTTGTGGCGGGTTCCGAAGCCTTAATAGAAACCTTAATTCAGCAGGCGCGACCTTATATCTATACCACCGCCATTCCTCCAGCTGTGGCGGCGGCCAGTCGAGCTGCTTTGCGGCTGATTCAGCGAGAAGGTTGGCGCCGTGAGCACCTGCAGTCATTAATTGCTCGTTTTCGGGCGGGTGCGACGCAGCTGGGTTTACAGCTGATGGATTCTCAGACGGCGATTCAGCCCGTACTCGTGGGCAGCTCTGAAGATACTATGACCGTGGCCGAGAGCTTGAAACAGCAAGGCATTTGGGTGGGTGCAATTCGTCCACCAACTGTGCCTGCAGGCAGTGCGCGGTTACGTATTACCCTGAGCGCGTCTCACTCGGAAGAGCAGGTTGATTATTTGCTGCAGGCTTTGGCTGGTTGTCCTGGATTGCAGGGGAATCAGTCATGCTAGCCCCGGTAGAAATCAACAAATCCGCGGTGGCTATTTCGGTGCAGGTTTTGCCTGCTGCTGAGGCGTATAGCGTTTCAGAGCCACTGGTGTTGTTACATGGCTGGGGCTGTGACAGCCGCAGCTGGCAGCCGTTAGTTGAATGTCTGAGCGGAAACTATGAGCTGTGGAAGATTGACCTTCCGGGCTTTGCCGGCAGTGAATTTATTGAAACCGACCGCTGGTTCGAAGCACTGTTGGCTGTGCTGCCGCCGCGGGCGGCCTATCTCGGTTGGTCACTCGGTGGCATGTTGGCGACCCACCTGGCGGCACATTACCCTGAGCGGGTCAGCCGCCTGGTAACTCTTGGCAGTAACCTCAAGTTCGTTGCCGATGAAGACTGGCCAGCGGCAATGGATTCAGTCACTTACAGACGTTTTTGTGATGCCTTTGCTGACAACGGGGCTTCAGCCTTAAAGCGCTTTGCCGGCCTGATGGCTGCCGGCGATGTTGATCGCGAAAGGTTAAAAGAGTTGCGCAAGATCTGTGCAGCAGCGTTTGATGACAGGCCGCATGACTCTGCGACCAATAACTGGCATGAGGGCCTGAAGCTATTGGGTCAGATTGATAATAAAGAGGCCTTCAGGCAATTGACTCAACCGGGCCTGCATCTATTCGCGGTTGATGATGCGCTGGTGCCTGTCGCAGCCTGCGCTGCCATGTCATCTTTAAACCCCTCTCAAACCTGTGAGTCTCTATCTGAAACCTGCCATGCACTGCACTGGTCGAAACCGGAATTAATTGCCGGGCGAATACTTGAATTTTTACCGGTTGTACAACAGAAAATTGATAAGCGCTCGGTAGCAGAATCGTTCAGCAGGGCAGCGACCAGTTATGATTCTGTCGCCCATTTGCAGAGAACCATCGGTGAGCATTTACTCTCCCGCTTTGCCGCTGATGCAGCGTGTGCTAATACTTCTCGCGTGCTGGACCTGGGCAGTGGCACCGGTTATTTCTCCCCCGCGCTGTCGCCGCTGGCTCAAGAGTTGATTAGCCTGGATCTGGCAGAGGGTATGCTCGCTTATGCAAAGCAGCAGCACCCGGGGCTGAGTGTTGGCGTTTGTGGTGATGCTGAGCAATTACCATTTGCGGATAATACTTTTGACCGAGTGTTTTCATCACTGTCGATTCAATGGTGTACCAATCTGCCGCAGTTGTTTACAGAGCTAAAGCGTATTTTAAGGCCAGGCGGGCGAGCCCATATTGCAACCCTTGGGCCGCGCACATTGTGGGAGCTTCGCGATGCCTGGTCGCAGGTGGATGCTTATACCCATGTGAACAGCTTTGACTCGAGAGCAGATCTGGAGGAAGCGGCTGGCTTGGCGGATTTATCTATGGACTGCTGCGAAGAGCAGGAAATAGTGCTGCGTTATGGTCAGGTACGTGAACTTACTTACGAGTTAAAGGCTCTGGGGGCACACAATATGAATGCCGGGAGAGTGACCGGTTTGACGGGCCGCCAGCGAATCAAAGCGTTCAAGCATGCCTATGATTCGCACCGTGAGACTGGTGGGCTGTTGCCGGCGACCTATGAAGTGTTTTATTTGTCTTTCACGGCCTGAATGGAAGAATTTTTGTGGCGAAAAAAACCTATTTTATAACGGGTACCGATACCGATGCAGGCAAAACCCTGATTGCCTGTGCTTTGTTGGCTAAGGCGCAGCAAGAGGGTCTCATCACAGCGGCGATGAAACCAATCTCTGCAGGGTGTGAGCTCACCGATGATGGCCTGCGCAATGATGATGCCCTGCAACTGCAGTCGGCCATGAGCTTGGATTTACCCTACGAAGTTGTCAATCCAGTGGCGTTTGCACCCCCCGTTGCACCCCATATCGCTGCCATGCAGGCGGGCAAAAGCCTGTCGGTGCATCGCCTCAGTGGCTTTTGTCGCGGTTTCAATATGCAGCGTTTTGATTTTGGTGTTATCGAAGGTGCTGGTGGTTGGCGAGTACCGTTGAATCCGCGGGAGACGATGGCTGATTTAGCTAAAGAGCTTCAGTTGCCCGCTATTCTGGTGGTGGGAATGAAGTTGGGTTGTATCAATCATGCCTTGTTGACGGCAGAAGCGATTGAGCGTGACGGTGTTAAGTTGGCGGGATGGGTTGCCAACCGTATCGATCCGGATATGAGTGCCTTCGATGAAAATCTGATGACACTTAAAAAGCTTATTCGAGCCCCTTTGCTCGGTGAGGTGCCATTTTTGAAAGAGGTAAGCTACGGCGCGGCTTCGGAATACCTGACGCTGGACGCCTTAATGACTTAGGGTTGTCGAAATGAAGTCGGCTATTATGCTTCCTTCCAGGTTGATTTGTTTGTCCTGGGTTGCTTTTATGGCCTGCGGACTTTATCCGAAACCATCTAAAATGGCACAATACACGAGTGAATTGTGATCCCTTGACGGAAGCCATATGATTGACTGCTTGATAAAAATAAAAAATACCAAAGGTCAGGTTTTTCTGCGGGCAGAAATAGGTGTAGCCAGATAATGTCGACCATTGATCCAGTAATGACTATTGCTGAAATAATTGATGCTCAGCGAGAGATCAAAACGCCCTTCTGTTTGAAGGTGAATCGCCCCGAAGGCTCTCAGTCTGAATTACACGTAGAAAGCATACTTAGACTACTTCCTGCCAAAAGAGTAGTTGCCAAAGCCTTTGATAACGGTAAGCCTGTTCTGCTTAAAATCTTTCTTGGTCGATCTGCTGATAAATATGCGACACGGGAAAGAATGGGTGTTCAAGCGATAAATCAATGCGGTGTAAAAACACCAGATTTATTGTGGGAAGGCGACTTGAAAGATGGCCATGTTCTGGCCTTTGAATTCCTTTCGGATACGGTGAGTTTGTACGATCGATGGGAGCGGGCGAGTGAGGCTATCGAGCGACTGGATATACTCGCTCAGGTGGTGAAGATTATCTCGTGCCTGCATGCCCACGGTGTCGTTCAGACGGATATCCATTTGGATAACTTTTTGATGAGTGCTGGAGAAATTTATACTATCGACGGTGGTAGTATTGAAAGACAGTCGAGTGGCCCGCTGCCGGAGTCTGCCAGCTCGCAAAATCTGGCGTTATTTTTTGCGCAATTATATCCTCGCTACGATGCAATGATTGGCCAGGCTTTTCAGCAATATGAGTCCAGCAGAGAGTGGAAACAGAATGAGACAAGAGTGCAAGTGTTGCGGCGTGAGGTTGAAGTCTGCCGCGAAGTGAGAAAAAAGCACTACATAAAAAAAATATTTCGCGAAACCACACGTTTTATCTGTCACAGCAGTTTTAACCGCTTCGAAGTGTACGAGCGGGCCGCCGTCAACGACGAATTAAGCGCGTTGATACAGGCCCCAGATATTGCTATCGAATCGGGGGCCACACTAAAAAGCGGTAATTTATCTACGGTGGCGCTGGTGCATCATCAGGATCGTTCTCTGGTGATTAAGCGGTATAACATCAAAAACCTTCCTTACGGATTTAAAAAAGCTTTTCAGAAAAGCGCAGCCTGGTATTTATGGCGAAGCGCTCATTACATGGAATTTCTGGGTATTCCATCGCTGAAACCCATCGCGCTGATAGCAAATCGTGGCAACCCTCTACGTTCGACCACATATATAATCACTGAATATTTGGACGGGCGTAATGCTTCTGAGCATCTGTTTAATATGGAAAAGCAGAATGGTGAGCTGAAAGCGATTGCTGATATTCTGAACGACCTGTCCAGCGCGAAAGTTTCTCTTGGGAAACTCAGTGCAGCCAGTTTTTTGATGACCGCAGAAGGCCCAAGAATCATCAATCTTGATGGTATAAGGGAATATAATAGTCAAAGCGAGTTTGCGCACGCATTTAGCAAAGACCTGGAGTATTTTATGGCCAGTTGGCAGGAGAATTCAGAAGTTAAGCGCCAGCTTTCCGAATTATTACAAGATTTATTAACTCGCTATGATGTAAAAACCTAAGCTCAAAGACATTCTTTTTTTGAGGGATAAGCCTGTGGAACCTTTGTTTAATATTCAGACTTCCGATTACCATAATAATGTTTATCACTATTACGCTTTGCTGCGTGATAAGCACCCTGTTTATTTAGACCCTGTTCGCAACGTTTGGATGATCACGCGATATGATGACGTAAGAACCCTGCTGCGCAATCACACTGAGTGTCAAAATAACAACACCAGTCACAGTTATGTACCAAATCTCTCGGCGTCAGACGGTGACTTCCATAAAGGGCTGCGCAGCCATGTCATCGCACAATTCTCACAGTCGGTTGCCAGACAGTTAGAGCCCAAGTTGGAAGAGATCATGCTGGAGTTGTTTTCAGAGCTTCCAGATCATGGTGAGATTGATATTTATCATCGTGTTGTAAAACGGGTGCCGCAAAAGTTTATGACACACTTTTTGGGTTTCCCCGATGAATACGCTCAGCGCTGGTTTGAATTGGGTGACCCGTTAATGGGTGACGACCCTGAGTCGGATGAAACTAATGATCCAATGACCTTAATGCACTGTTTGGATGAGGTGCAGGTGATGGTAAAAGATGTACTTGAGTACAAACGTCAGAATCCGGGTGATGATTTTTTTACCTGGCTCGTGAATGAAGAGGCTGCGGGTGAACTGACAGAGCGAGAAGTCATTGTATTTGCCAACAACATGGCGTTGGCAGGTCTGGATACGACGATTAATTTATTGGGTAATGGTGTTGGTTTGTTGGCCAGATTTCCAGAGCAGCGGGCTAAATTAATCGCTTCTCCTGAACTAATGAGTGGTGCCATAGAAGAAATGCTGCGTATGGAAGGGCCGACGCAAGCCTTGCCGCGCCGTTTGATTCAACCGTTAACGTTGCACGGCATTGAAATTCCCAAAGGTGAGGAAATTAGTTTGGTGTTTGCGGCGGCGAATCACGACCCTGATAAGTACCCTGAGCCTGGGCAGTTTGATATTGAGCGAAAAAATCACGATCACCTGACGATGGGCTTCGGACTGCATAAGTGTTTGGGGCAGCATCTGGCACGAGTCGAAGCCAAATCCTTCTTTAAACATTTGTTAAAAAAATATCCAGAATATGAACTTGGCGAACACCGCTGGCTTATATCATGGTGGGCACGAGGTTACGCGGCTTTAACCATCAAGGCTTAGAGGCGCCCTTAGGTGTTTAATATTAGGTTTTTAATAGAAAAATAATTATTAGATAGTGAGAAAGCTATGTTGAGCTTGCAGGAAATATCAGACCAAATTGAATTGCAAAATCTCTGTTTTCAATACTCCAACCTATTGGACCAAAGAGATTTTGATGGCATGCGTGACCTGTTCGCCGAAGACGCCCATATTGATTACAGTGCTATGGGTGGTGGAGTGGGCAATCTGGAGGAAACGATTGAGTTTTTGAAAGGCGCTATGACCAGCTTTAAAGGCTATCAACATTTAAACTCCAATATGCATTTTACGGTGGATGGCGACGCGGCAACGGGCCGGGTGATGTGTTTTAATCCGATGGAGCTGGATCTGGGTGACGGCAGTGTGCATAGTTTTATGCTGGGCCTTTGGTACAATGACAAATACAAGCGTACCGATACGGGTTGGTGTTTTCAGGAGCGTGTTGAAGAGAAAAGCTGGATGCTTAATGAGCCGGAATTCATGAAGGCTCTGAGAGATTAATTATAAATGTCCTGAACATAGTCACCTCCTAGTAATGTTAGTGGGGTGATTCGGATACCATTTCTGGTGGTTTCTGCGATTACTTTTTTTGCTTAGATTAATTCTAATCAGCTTCTTTTCAGGTTTTGTTTTATGGACACAGAAAAACGTAGAACACGCTTTTCTATGTCTTAATGGTTTATTGATGGGTGACCGCAGGGCGGTTATCAGTTTAAGGATTTTTTATGTCAGAGTATCAGGCTCCCGTCAGGGATATGCAGTTTGTCATGCATGAGGTTTTTGAGGTCAGCAAGTTGTGGGCTTCTTTGCCCGCTATTGCAGAGGTTGCAGACAA
This sequence comes from Cellvibrionaceae bacterium, assembly GCA_030597965.1. Classification (GTDB taxonomy): domain Bacteria; phylum Pseudomonadota; class Gammaproteobacteria; order Pseudomonadales; family Cellvibrionaceae; genus JAUVQU01. Next base: position 7,238 of record JAUVQU010000035.1, on the reverse strand, counting down.
AGAAACCGCCGATGCGATTTTGGAGGAGGCGGCGAAGCTTATGGGAGAGGTGGTTGCTCCCCTCAATCGTGAATCTGACGAGAAAGGCTCTAGCTGGAAAGACGGAGTGATTACGGAGCCGAAAGGTTTTAAGCACGCTTACGAGCTTTATTGCGAAGGTGGTTGGAATGCTTTGGGCGGTGACCCTGCTTTTGGTGGCATGGGCATGCCAAAAACGTTAACGGGCCAAGTAGAGGAAATGCTGCAGGCCTCGGGTATATCTTTTGGCCTTTTGCCAATGCTCACGGCCGGAGCGGCTTTGTCTATTAATTCACATGCTACGGATGAGTTGAAGGAAAAGTACCTGCCGAATATGTACGCTGGTACATGGGCGGGGGCTATGGATTTGACCGAATCCCATGCGGGTACTGATCTGGGGATTATTCGTTCTAAAGCGGTCGACAATGGCGACGGCAGTTTTGCGATTTCTGGCACCAAGATTTTTATTACTTGGGGCGAGCACGAGATGGCCGAAAATATCATTCATTTGGTGCTGGCCAAGCTGCCTGATGCGCCATCTGGTCCTAAAGGTATTTCTTTGTTCCTGGTGCCAAAATTTCTAGTGAATGAAGATGGCTCTTTGGGTGAGCGTAATGATTTCAGTTGTGGCTCTATTGAAAAGAAAATGGGGATTAAAGCCTCGGCAACTTGCGTTATGAACTTTGATGGAGCCAAAGGTTGGTTAGTGGGGGAGCCAAATCAGGGGCTGGCCTGCATGTTTACCATGATGAACTACGAGCGTTTAGTTGTCGGTATTCAAGCGTTAGGTGCCGCCGATCGTTCTTACCAAAATGCCGCTACCTACGCTTGCGACCGAGTGCAAAGTCGTGGCCCTGCCGGTGTAGTGTGTCCCGATAAAATGGCCGATCCGATTATTGTTCACCCGGATGTACGCCGTATGTTGCTGGACATGCGGGCTCAAACAGAAGGCGCTCGAGCCTTCTCAACCTATGTGGCCAGTTGGTTGGATCGAGCTAAGTATTCAGAGAACCCCGATGAAAAAAAGCACGCCGAAGGCATGACGGCATTGCTGACTCCGGTTACCAAGGCGTTTATTTCAGACAAAGCACTGGAAACGGCGATAAAAGGGCAGCAGGTGTTTGGTGGCCATGGCTTCATTCGTGAGTGGGGTCAGGAGCAGTTGGTGCGTGATATTCGTATCACCCAAATTTACGAGGGCGCAAACGGTATTCACGGCATGGACTTATTGGGCCGTAAAGTTGTTTCCAATGGCGGTCGTTTTATTGATTTTTTTGTGGCGGATATTAACGATTACCTGGCCAGTGTTGGCGATAGCGTAGAGCATCAAGAGTTTGTGGCTCCCTTGCGTGAGGCTGTGTCGCGATTGCAGGCCGTGACGGCCAATATCATTGCACGGTCTGAATCAGACCCTTATGTCGTAGGCGCTGTCGCCAATGATTACCTGCATTTGTTCGGTTTAACAGCCTACGCTTATATGTGGACAAGGATGGCAGTTGTGGCTTTGGCGCAGCAAGGCTCGGATGACTTCTATACCGCTAAATTGGGAGTGGCCCGATTCTTTTTTCAGCGTCAGTTGCCACAAACCCTGGCCTTAGAAGCAAGCATTGCTTCGGGCAGTGCCTCGACAATGGCGTTGGACTCAGAACTCTTTTAAGCATAGGCTTGCGCCAGCTAATGAGTTTGGAGAAACCAGTGTCAGAATCGAAAACCCCGTCATCTAATCAACCCCGCTTATCGCCTGAGGATCAAGCGCGGGTTGATCGTTATTTATCTATTTCGAGCAACCAAACTGAACGAAAACCTTTTCGTCCGTGGTTGTTAATGGGTGTTATCTGGTTGGTATTGATGGTGTTGAGTGGAGTCAGTTATTGGATTGCAGTCGAGCACGGTGTCATTTAGGCCGCTATCTAAAGAGAGCTAATCTTCTTATTAGTTGAGGTGTTTGATGACGAATATTTGTCTTGATGTGAGTGTTCTGGACGCTATGTTTGGTGATGATGATGCCATCAAACAGGCAATATTCGATGAATTCAAAGTTTGTGCAGATCCGATCATAGCGGATATGGACGCTGCGCTTGCTGTGCGGAGTTGTGAAGGCGTGAGAGCCATGGCTCACAAGTTAAAATCTTCAGCCAGAACCATTGGCGCGATCCAATTAGGTGATATTTGTGACAGTCTGGAGAATGCAGGTATCGCTGAAGAACACGATGCGATAAGGATTTTTTCTGATAAGTTGCGGGCTGAGATGTCTGCCGTATTGGTTGCTATTGAGACGCTTTAAACCCAGCGTAAAGGCTCTCTAAATTAAACCCAGCGTAAAGGCTCTCCAAAATCATCCACCAGTAACTTTTTCTGGCTTCCATTGTTTGTTCTTGATGCTCTTGGCGCTTTTGCTGGTGTCTTGCGCCGCTCTTCTATTGCTTTAATTTCATCTAACACTGGCGTGCGAGTCTGCTTCTGGCTTTCAATGGTGGTGGGTAGTGGCGCGTTGGCTTCCCGGCCGCTTTCACCTTGCTCATAATTCTGGACACTGCCGCCCCTGGCGAGAAATGCTTCCATTTCCGCTTCCATTTCAGCGCGTAACTGATGTTTGGTCTTAATGGGCTTCATGATGAGCCTGTCAAATAAAGGGTAAGTTTTAAATAGTAGACGATGTTTTTAGAAACTGCGTCCTAACTTTAGTTGCTTGTGAGCTTGTACCTATTAACACGGGCCTTTAGTCTGGAGCTAATTAGAACGTCCTAAATAGAAAACGACCTGAATAGAAAGCGCCCTAAATAGAAGCAGGACAATAATGGAAGATTTCAAAAAGATACAGGCTGAAGAGGTATCCGAGTGGCATGCAGAAGCCGATGTGGTGGTGGTAGGTTTTGGTATGGCTGGCGCCAGTGCCGCGTTAGGTGCTAAAGAGCGGGGCGCTGATGTGCTGGTGCTGGAGCGTGCCAGTGGTGTCAATGGCACCACCACCAATGCCGCTGGCCATTTCTACATGGGCGGCGGTACACGTCCACAATTGGCTAATGGTATCGAAGATACCCCCGAGGCTATGTTCAATTATGTAATGGCTAATACGCCCGCTCCGGACGAGGAGAAAATCCGCCTCTACTGCGAGCAAAGTGTGAGCCATTTTAACTGGCTCACAGAGCAGGGCATTCCATTTAACGATGGCTTTTACAAAAAAAAACACGTCGAGCAGCCCACCGATGAATGTCTGATTTGGTCAGGCAATGAAAAAGTCTGGCCAATCATTGAGCAAGCCATACCCGCCCCGCGAGGCCATAAGGTAGAGCATGTTGGCGGTGAAGGCGGCAGTTTGGCGATGAAAGCGCTGACGCAGCGCGCCGAATCCAAGGGTGTGCGATTTGAGTTTGATGCCGCTGTTCGCAACTTGATTGCTGATGAGACAGGCAAAATTGTCGGCGTGAAATACACCCACTTCAAAGAGCCTAGATTCGTTCGTGCCAACAAAGGTGTGGTGCTGGCGGCTGGCGGTTTTGCTATGAACGAAGCAATGCTTAAAGAACATTGCCCGCGTTTGGCCGCCGAGGCTGTTTATAAGCAGGGCAATCCCTTCGATGATGGCAGTGGCATTCAGTTGGGGCTGTCCGCTGGTGGCGAGGCGATTCACATGGATGGCGCACTCATTACCTCTCCGTTTTACCCGCCGCAAGATTTACTCAAGGGTATTCTGGTCAACAAGCACGGACAGCGTTTCATCAATGAAGATTGTTACCACGCCCGTACGACCGATGCCTGTCTGCAGCAGCCGGATCAAGAAGTCTATTTAATCTGTGATCATCAAACCTTTGGCTACCCGGAATTTCAAATGCAGGAGTTGATTGATGCGTGGGAAACCATTGAAGAGATGGAGCGTGACTTAGGTTTGCCGGAAGGCAGCCTGCAAAAGACCATTGCCGATTACAATGCCCACGCGGTTAATGGTGAAGACCCGGAGCAGCATAAACATAAAGACTGGGTTCAGCCCATTACCGAGATGCCTTTCGCGGCACTGCAGTGCTCCCTGGGTAAAGCAGGCTATGTGGGCTTTACCTTGGGAGGCTTGAAGGTTTCGGTGGATGCCGAGGTATTAACGGCCGATGGTTTGCCGCTTGCCGGTCTTTACGCTGCGGGTGCCTGTGCCTCTAATATCGCTCAGGATGGGCGCGGCTATTCGAGTGGTACTTGTCTGGGCGAGGCGTCCTTCTTTGGTCGTCGTGCAGGGCGTCATTCAGCAAGTTAAATGTCGTTGCCGTCTTTACAATCCTTACAACACAAAAGTGGCCGGATGGTATCAAACAGAATAGACTCGCTGGTCTATCATTAAAATATATATAAGCCTGGCCAGTACACAGCTAATGAGTAGTTGGGCCGGGTGCTTTTCTTAAGGGAGTGTTTTATGCATCGTATGTCTCGTTTCGCACAGTCTGTTGTTATAACAGCAGCGGCGATAACGGCTGCATCATCTTGGGCGTCCACGGAAGTGGCGGTCACAGAAGAAGCGGCGGTAACAGCAACAACAGCAGAAATAGCTACGATCGAAGCTACAGCTGCAATTACAGCCGTTGATAATCGTCCCAATGTGATTGTGATGGTTGCCGATGATCTGGGCTGGGCCGATGTGGGTTTTCACGGGAATACCGAAATTGATACGCCATCACTGGATCGCCTCGCAGCCGAAGGTATGGAGCTGAACCGCTTTTACACCACCCCGATCTGTACCCCGACTCGCTCCGAACTGATGACGGGCCGCGATGCCATGCGCATGGGGGTTGCTTACGCTGTGATTCAGGCCTGGGATAACCACGGAGTCAGCCCGGAAGAGCACTTTATGCCCGAGACTTTTTTAGCCGCCGGCTATCAAACTGCCATGATGGGTAAATGGCATATGGGGCACAGCCAGCCGGGTCACCACCCGAATAATCGTGGCTTTGAGCACTTCTACGGGCACCTGCATACCGAAGTGGGTTTTTTCCCGCCGTTCAGTAAAGAAGGTGGTCTGGATTTTCAGGTGAACGGCAAGTCCATCACCGATACTAAGCCCGACGATTACGAATCTTTTATGTTGGGAGACGAAGTGTCCCGCTATATTCGTGAGCGCGATAAGTCCAAGCCATTCTTTATCTATATGCCATTTATTGCGCCGCATACACCGTTTGATGCGCCGCAGGATTTGATCGACAAGTACGCCGACATCAACACAGATTTGGAAAAAGGTCGTAGCCCAGGCACCGATGGTACCCGTTTGCTAGCCAAACTGTTGATGATGGATTCGGCTCGTCCCCTGTATGCGGCAGTAACCGACGGCATGGATCAGGCGATTGGCAAGGTGCTTAATACACTGGATGAGGAAGGTCTGACCGATAATACGATTGTTATTTTCCACAGTGATAATGGCGGTGCCTCATACAGTGTGGGTGGTGCCGACAATGTACCGCTGCGCGGCGGTAAGGGCGATGGCTATGAGGGCGGCATTCGTGTTGTTTCGGTAATGCGCTGGCCTGAAAAAATCAAGCCGGGTACCAAACTGACCGACATCATGACGGTGATGGATGTATTCCCAACGCTGGCGGAAGCCGCCGGTGTTGAAACCAGGAACACTCTTAAGCTGGACGGCCGCAGCATGTGGCCAGCCATTGCCGAAGGCAAGAAGATGCCGCGAGAGGACTACGTATTCTTTATATCGGAGATTCCTTACGCCGGTTATTACAACATTGCCGGCTTCAATGATGAGTGGAAGCTGGTTCAGGTTATCGACCAGAAGCAGACCAGCGTGGAAGTCGAAAACATGTTGTTCCGCATCTCCGAAGACCCCTACGAGTACAATGACCTGTCCGAACAGCACCCTGAAATCGTTAAGATGATCGCCAAGAAAATCAATGACTGGCGTGCCACTGGGCCAATGAATGCGGTTCGCAACTCACTGGTGCCACCACCGGGCTGGCGTGCACCTAAGGACTGGGCTGACTATATTCGCCCAATTGAAAAGCTGCAGCCCCAATACGCTCGCGAACTGGTCGAAGTGGATCCGGAAGCAGACAAGGCGCTGGGTCACAAAGGGCGACTGAAGTACGACTGTATTGAAGATTGGCGTGATCTGAGTGATTGCTACCCAGCCAAAGAGGCTGAAGTAGACGCGATGCCAGAGGCGGCACCTGAAGCTATATCCGTAACTACACCTGTAACTACACCCGCAACTACACCCGCAACTACAGAAGAGTAAGGGAGGAGAACACAATGCGTTATATCAATCGTATATCAGCAATACTTATCGTGAGTCTTTCTCTCATGGCGTCCGTTGCCCAGGCTAAACCCAATGTGGTGATTATTACTGCCGATAGTCTCGGTTGGGGCGATGTTGGTTTTAATGGCGGTTCTATTGAAACCCCGGCAATTGATAATTTGCTCAAAAGCGGCGTTAATCTCGATCGCTTTTATGTGGCGCCACTGGCGACGCCTACCCGCGTTGGCTTGATGACGGGTCGTCATCCGCTGCGCTTGGGAGCCGCCTACGCCGAAATCAGAGGCTGGGATAATGTGGGTGTTCACTATCAGGAACACTTCATGCCGCAGAGCTACCAGGCGGCGGGTTATCAGACCTCGATGATTGGAGCCTGGGGGTTGGGTCATGCTCAGCAATCCTTCCATCCGAATCAGCGTGGCTTTGATGAGTTTGTGGGTCACCAGCTAACCGGTACCGCATTGAACCCACCGTACACCAATATTGGTGGGGTGGACTTCCAGCACAATGGTCAGACTTTCGCTACAAGTGGCTATGAGCCACAAGTGATCTCATCTCTGGCGACAGATTACGTTCGCGGCCGCGATAAGAACAAGCCATTCTTCCTTTGGTTGGCTTATTCGTCAGCAGACAAGAATGATTCAGCGCCAGCAGAGTTAATGGCCAAATATCAGAACATTGGCGGTGGAGACATTTCTCTTGATCCAGCCAGACAGCAGGCACGCGCATCTTACGCGGCGTCCATTGATGCAATGGATCAGGGTATTGGGCAGTTATTGGCGGTACTTGCTGAAGAGGGTGTGGCCGACGACACCATCGTTCTGTTTATAAGTGATGCGGGTGGCCGTACCGATAAAAACGGCAGTGCTAATAATGGCTCAATGGCCGGAGGCTGGGGTGAAACCCTGGAGGGTGGTATTCATGTGCCGGCGGCTCTGGTTTGGCCGGGCGAGCTCTCAGGCGCTGTTAAGTTCTCCAG
>JAUVQU010000256.1 GCA_030597965.1 Cellvibrionaceae bacterium | reverse complement strand
GTTCGGTGGGAGTTGTCAGTAGTTCTCATGCGACACGCGCCAATATCAACGCATTGTCGATGTTGAAAAAAGAGCAGGAAGCGTTGCATGTGGAGTGGGGGCAGTACTTGTTAGAGCAGAGTGCTTGGTCTGCATACAGCCGCATAGAGCAGCGAGCTATAGAAGAGTTACAGATGAGAGTGCCTGCGGGCGAACAGTTAGTAATGGTGCTTAATTAATGAAGAAAAAACGCACACAACAGGTTGTAATCAGCGTCGTACGCTGGCGCTTTGCGCTAGTCATCGCGCTGCTTGCGGCTGCCCTGTGTGTGCTGGTTCTTCATCTGGCGGGTTTGCAGGTTGTACCTGGTGAGGATAAGGGCTTTGAGTTTTTGCAAAGCCAGGGCAATGCCAGAACGCTGCGTACTCAGTCTCTTTCTGCAAACCGTGGCGTGATTACCGATCGTAATGGTGAGCCTTTGGCGGTGAGCACTCCTGTTATATCGCTTTGGGCAAACCCTGCCGAGTTAAAAGCCGATACGCCTGCGGTTGCGCCTTTGGCAAAATCGCTGGGTATCTCCCAAAAGAATCTACAGGCCAAATTAAACCGCTACGCCAATAAAGAATTTGTCTATCTAAAGCGTCACATGGCCCCACAAGAAGCCGAGCAAATTTTGTCCCATGGTTGGTCGGGTGTTTATGGTCGCACTGAATACCAGCGTTTTTACCCTGCCGGAGAAACGGCTGCTCATGTGGTTGGTTTCACCAATATTGATGACTCGGGCCAAGAGGGGCTGGAGCTGGCTTTCGATGATTGGTTGTCTGGGCGCCCCGGCTCCAAAAGGGTGCTTAAAGACTTGAAAGGGCGAATCGTCAAAGACGTCGGGTTGTTGCAGGCGCCGGAGGCGGGCAAGGATTTGCGCCTCAGTTTGGATTTGCGGATACAGTATTTAGCCTACCGCGAATTGAAAGAAGCAGTGATACAGCATGGGGCCAAAGGGGGCTCCATTGTGCTTTTAGACGTGCGCACCGGCGAGATATTGGCCATGGCGAATCAGCCGGCTTACAACCCGAACGAGCGCAGTCGTTTGAATGTGGCCAGCCTGCGTAACCGCGCCATTATTGATCAGTTCGAGCCGGGCTCTACCATGAAGCCTCTAACGGTAATGGCTGCGTTGGAAACGGGTCGCTACAGCCCGCGCACTTTGATCAATACATCGCCGGGTCATATTCGTGTTGGTAAAAAAACCCTGCGTGATCCTAAAAATTACGGTCTGATTGACTTGACTAAGGTGATCACTAAATCCAGTCAGGTCGGTGTGACTAAAATCGCTTTGGATATAGAGCCAAACCTTATTCGTGATATGTACGAGCGCGTGGGTTTGGGGCAAAGCACTGGGGTGGGCTTCCCGGGTGAGAATGTGGGTGTGTTACCTAATCGCTCACGTTGGACCGACATACAACGCGCCAACTTTGCTTTTGGTCATGGTGTGAGTTTGACGGCCTTGCAGCTGGCCCAGGCTTACGCAGTGATTGCCAGTCAGGGTGAAAAGCGGGATGTTTCATTACTGTATCGCAATGATGTACCAGAGGGTGAGCGTGTTATTGATCGCGATATTTCTCAAAAAATGATCGCGATGTTGAAGACTGTAGTTAGCCCGGAGGGTACCGCGAAACGTGCGCAGATGGATTCTTACTCCGCTGCCGGTAAAACGGGCACTATCCATAAAATTGGTGCGGGGGGTTATGCCTCGGATCGCTATCAGGCTGTATTTGCCGGTATGGCTCCAGCCGAGAATCCCCGTATTGTTGGTGTGGTGGTGGTGGATGAGCCAACATCAGGCCAGTACTTTGGTGGCCTTGTGGCTGCGCCGGTTTTTTCCGCTGTAGCTGAAGGTGCTTTGCGATTGATGCATGTGACACCAACTATTATTTCCTCGTCGAAAGGGGGGCCATTGTCATGATGTCTCACGCTTTTGATGTTAAGCCTATTTCTGTTCGAGCCATGCTGCTTGGTATTTATGACCTCAGTGGGTTTGATTGTGTGACATTGGATCAAGTTGTAGGTCCTATGAGTTTGGATAGTCGTACCGTGACATCGGGCGATACCTTTGTGGCGTTACCTGGTTCTGTGGGTGATGGCCGTGAATATATTGATGCGGCGATTAAATCCGGTGCGGGCTTGGTTTTGGCTGAAGCCGAAAGTGTTGTCGTAGAAAAGCGCGGTGATACGTGGGTGCTTTCCCTTCCAGACCTGACACATCAGCTCAGCGCTTTATCGGCGCGTTACTATCGCCTAGATAAGCACCTTGATGGACCCCAAGATAGTGGGCAGGAAAGCAGTGCGGTAACCCATGTGGGCATTACCGGCACGAATGGTAAAACTACCTGCGCACAGTGGTTGGGTGAATTGATAGAGATGTTGGGTGCACACGCGGCCACGATAGGTACGCTGGGTTATGGTCTTACCGGTGAATTGCAAAGCACGGGCATGACCACGCCGGATGCTATTAATTTTCAGCGCCTGGTGGGTGAGCTGTCAGCCAGAGGTGCCGACCATATTGTCAGTGAAGTTTCCTCCCATAGTTTGGTGCAAAGCCGCGCGGCTGCGGTACCGTTTAAATTAGCGGTGCTGACCAATATTGGTCGGGATCATTTGGATTATCACGGTAC
>JAUVQU010000147.1 GCA_030597965.1 Cellvibrionaceae bacterium | reverse complement strand
TCGAGCTGGAGGTGAAACTCAAGTCGGGTGTGATCAAGCGTCAGCTACGCCGCCTGCAGTTTCGCGATGACCTGTTTGCCGAGTCCGGCGAGCTGGACCAATACCGTGACGGCTTCACTATTAGCCAGATCGATGCCACTAACGATACCGTAGAGTTCACCAACGGGCAGGTTTTGCAAGCCGGTGAAGCCAACGGCGATATGTCCGAGCGAGACATCCGGCGTATCCAGATCCGTGAAACCATCAAGGCCCACCTGGATCGGGAAAAGCAGTTGTTTGCCCAGGGCATCAAGGTACTGTCGCTGTTCTTTATCGACGAGGTGGCCAAGTACCGCGACTATGACCAGTCGGATGAGAAGGGCGAGTACGCCCGTATCTTCGAAGAAGAGTATCAGCTGCTCAAGAACGAATACTTATCCGAGTTGGCTATTGATAACGAGGCTTACAGGAAGTACCTGGAAGGTATTGACCCAGCAGCTACGCATAATGGTTACTTCTCTATTGATAAGAAGACAAGCCGTCTGAAAAACCCCAAGGTCGGTGCCCGCTCCGTCGACTCCGACGATGTGGATGCCTACGACCTGATTTTGAAGGACAAGGAGAGTCTTCTGGCCTTCCATGCTTGGTCAGATGACGCAGAAACTCGTGCTAAACGACAGGTCAGGTTTATCTTCTCTCACTCGGCGCTGCGCGAGGGCTGGGATAACCCCAACGTCTTTGTCATGTGCATGCTCAAGCACAGTGACAATACTATTTCTCGACGTCAGGAAGTGGGGCGTGGGTTACGTTTGTCGGTGGATCAGCACGGCGACCGCATGGATACCCCGGCCATCGTACATGACATCAACGTACTGACCGTGATTGCCAGTGAAAGCTATAAAGACTTCGTAGCAGGGCTTCAGCAGGAAATTGGTGATACGTTGAGTGCTCGGCCGCGTCAGGCAACTGAAGCCTACTTTACTGGTAAGCAGTTGCTCACCGAAGAAGGCCCGATAGATGTGACGGCCGCTATGGCCAAACAGATTTACCGCTACCTGGTAAAGAACGACTATACCGATAATGATGACCAAATCACGGATGATTATCACAATGCCAAAAAGCAGGGTACCTTGGCCGATCTACCGGATGACCTGAAGCCTTATGCCGATCAGGTGTTTGACTTGATCGACAGTGTGTTCAGCGATGCTCAACTGCCGAAGATCGAGGATGGCCGTAAACCCAAAACCAACCCCCTCAACGCTAACTTCGACAAAAAAGAATTCCAGGCGCTATGGCAGCGTATCAACCGCAAAGCGGTGTACCGTGTCGAATTCGACTCGGATGAGCTGGTTCAAAAGTGTATTGCGTCCCTGAACCAGGCGCTGCGCGTGACGCCGCTGCAATATACTGTGCAGAAAGGCATACAGCAGGATGGACTGACTGACGAGCAACTGAGAAAAGGTGAAGGCTTCAAGGTTGAGGAAACGGCCACGGAATATGGTAACTCTATCCACTCGCTGGTTCGCTATGACTTATTGGGTAAAGTGGCAGCCAATGCACAGTTGACCCGTCAGACGACTGCTCGCGTACTGCAAGGCATCAAGGAGGCGGTGTTTAAGCAGTTCCAGCAAAATCCGGAGCATTTCATTGCCGAGGCTTCTCGGTTGATCACTGAGCAGAAAGCCGCCATGGTCATCGAGCGCTTGGCTTATGATGAAGTGGATGAGCGGTATGATGTGGATATCTTCATGGCTAGCCAAACAGGGCAGGATTTCTCACGTGCTACGCAGAAGCTGAAGAATCATGTCTACGATTACGCCATTACTGATTCTGACGTTGAGCGTCGCTTTGTCAAAGAGCTCGATACCAGCACTGAGGTGGTGGTTTATGCCAAGTTGCCACGTGGCTTCCTGATTCCTACCCCGGTGGGCGACTACAACCCAGACTGGGCTATTTCATTCCGAGAAGGTAACGTCAAACACATCTACTTTGTCGCTGAAACCAAGGGCTCGATGTCGTCCATGAAACTACGCGAGATCGAAAAAACCAAGATTGAATGTGCTCGCAAGTTCTTCGCCGAGATCAGTCAGCAGGTCACCGGTGATAAAGTGAAGTACGACGTGGTAACTGACTACGCCAAGCTGATGGATGTGGTAGGTCCGTAAGCTGCTCGAGGGCGATCAACTGTCAAGTCATACTTGACAGTTGATGTGGATCTGCGTGTTCGGCAGCTACCGACAATATAAAGCTCCTTGAGCTCGCCCATATGATGCTTGCTTATGGTCGATATTGCTTTAGTGCGAAGCCAGCTCTTCAAAAAACGCAGGGTCATTCTGAATCGTCGCCAGTACCTTAGCGGCTAACCCTGTAGGGTTACGGCGTTTGGTTTCCCAGCTTTTGATGGTGTCTACACTGGTGCCCATCGCCTCGGCAAACTCGGCTTGCGAGACGTGTAACTTGGTGCGAATAGCTTTCACATCAGCCACTTCATGGCGTGTGATGCGGCTGGCTTGCGTTTTGCCTTGTTTGATCTCAACTGCTTCCTGCAGCGATGTTTGCAGTTCGTCAAAAATGCTCATTTGGAAACCTCCCCCTTCAATTGGTGGGTCAGTGTTTTCAGGGTGGCCTTTTCAGCGGGCGTTAAGTTATCTTTGACGCTCTTTGGGTATGCCAGTATCAGATAAACTCTTTCTGCCGTTGCCAAAAAGTAGATAACCCTTGCACCGCCGCTCTTACCTTGGTTGCCCAGCGTCATGCGTATTTTACGCAGGCCACCCGTGCCCTGGATCAGGTCACCTTTGTCGGGTTGAGCAATCAGGGTGCGCTGCAGTTCCTTTAATTCATCGTCTGTCGCAATGGCCTGGATCTGGCGTGTGAACGTCGGAGTTTCGATAAATTCAATCGCATGACTCATGTTAGGGGACTTCTTTCAGCCAGTGCGTATTTTAGTGTACATAGTACATTTTGAGTTATCAATTATCGACCCTATATTTTGCCGTGGCTGGCAGTGATTTGGTTGCCAGCTGGTTGTCATGCGGTTGCCATTTGGCTGCTAACAGGGTGAAAACCATGTGAGTAATGTAAACCATGGAAAACCCTAACTCATTGAAAAGACTTTGTTTACGCATTGCGGGTGCGATCCAAAAGTTTGTTTTGTTGCATTCATAATCCCTTGGTCGTAGGTTCAAGTCCTACTGGGCCCACCATTTCTAGATGCTTCTTCTAAATATTGCTTCACAGTAGGGGATTATGCCGCTCGACAAGGAGGGGATGAATTTGCCGTATTGTTGCCTGGCTGTACTCCAGCACGTGCGCTCACCATTGCCGAGTCTCTGCGTGTAAGCATTGCGGAAAGCTCGATTGAGGCGCAAGGACGCCAATGGCAAGTCACCGCTAGTATTGGAGTGAGTCATTTCCATCAAGGTGATAAGACAATCGACGACATTCTTAGTCGTGCCGATATGGCCAGCTATCAGGCAAAGCAAAGTGGACGTAATAAGGTTGAAGGAGATGCCGATGGCTAACCGAAAATTACTTTACCAAGCTGATAATTAGTTACTTTCATCCAACTTAGGCACTTAAAAGCACTGTCTATGACTGCTTTAATCTTTTAATCAGTTAGCGATGAAACTGTTTTTCTCGCTCTGGCTGCCAAAATATAGCATCAATGCGCAAATTTACTTTGGTGTTGTTAGATAGTGGCCACTCGATCACATCACCTACTCTTAAGCCAATCAATGCAGCTCCAATAGGTGCCATAACTGAAATCCCATCCTCAACAACCCCAATTGAATGAGGGTAAACCAATGTACGAACCATCTGACTACCGCGGGTTAAATCAGTAAACCGTACTTGGCTATTCATGCTTACTACATCATTTGGAATATCTTGAGGATCAAGCACTTCTCCGCGAGCTAGCTCTTCCTCCAGCAGCTGCGCCACCATCAAGTCTTTTTCTGTTGCACTGTCAATCAAGCGCTGAAGACGTTCAGCGTCAAGACGATTGATAATTATAGAAGGACGTCGAACCATTTTAATTTCCTTAACACATGAAAAACGTACTCATAGCCAATATAAGAACACCACATTCATATCGTCATGACAGAAAAGCCCTTCCCAAATAAGGGAAGGGCATCTATCGGACAGTCTATACCTTTTTAGCAAAAGGCTAGATTACCCCCTGATCAATCATTGCATCAGCTACTTTTCTAAAACCCGCTATATTAGCCCCTAGCACTAGGTTGTCAGGCTCGTCAAACTCTTCTGCTGTTTCAGCACATTGCCGATATATATCGGCCATAATTTCTTTAAGTTTCTGATCTACTTTCTCTAATGTCCACTGCTCCATACTGCTATTCTGAGCCATCTCTAACTGGCTAGTCGCCACACCGCCAGCGTTTGCTGCCTTACCAGGCCCATAGGCAAGCTTTGCCGCTAAAAAGGCATCCACTGCTCCTTTCGTTGAAGGCATATTAGCCCCTTCGCTCACACAGACGATGCCGTTTGATATTAACGCCTTAGCATCTGCCTCAGTAAGCTCATTTTGTGTTGCACAAGGGAATGCTACCTCGCCTTCAATGCGCCACACCGCATGGCCATCTTGAGGATATTCTTGTACTGATGTGTAATGTGCTTCTGGACGTGCGTTGACATATTCGTGTAACGATTCTCGCCGCTTTTCTTTTATTTCTTTGAGCAAAACTAAATCAATACCTTTTGGGTCATAAACCATACCCTTAGAGTCGCTACACGTAACTGGTTTGGCACCCAGTTCGTAGAGCTTCTCAATCGTATAAATGGCTACGTTCCCTGATCCTGACACTAAGCAATACTTACCACGCAATGTGTCATTTTTAGCCGCCAACATATTTTCAGCAAAATAAACGGCACCATATCCCGTCGCCTCTTTACGGCCTAAGGATCCACCCCAGTTCAATCCTTTACCCGTGAGAACGCCTTCATATCGACCGGTCAAGCGCTTATATTGCCCAAAAAGATAGCCAATCTCGCGGGTGCCCACGCCAATATCACCAGCGGGGACATCCGTATGCGGCCCAATATGGCGATAAAGCTCCGACATAAATGATTGGCAAAAACGCATAATTTCATTATCTGACTTACCCTTGGGATCAAAATCGGATCCGCCTTTCCCTCCTCCAATGGGTAGACCTGTCAGCGCATTTTTAAAAATTTGTTCGAATCCTAAGAACTTAATGGTGCCAGATGTCACACTAGGGTGAAAGCGCAAACCTCCCTTAAAGGGGCCTAGTGCTGAATTGAACTGCACACGGTATCCTTTGTTGACCTGAACACGCCCCGCATCATCTACCCAGCTTACACGAAACATAACCTGACGTTCAGGCTCAACGATACGTTCAATAATACTGTGGTCATGGTAGTGCGGTGCTCGAGCAAATAATGGACGAAGGCACTCTAGTACCTCTTCAGTTGCCTGATAAAATTCTTTTTGAGCAGGGCTGCTTTGAGCTAAACGCGCCAGTGTGTCTCCAACATACGGCATGACTCTCCCCCTTCATAATTAGAGCGCAAATGATCTAGTAGGTGCTGAGAGAGATTTAACTACGAGCACTGTAAGCCGCATACCCTATGCAGCTTCGGCATGAGAAAATAATTTAAAAAAATAGACTAAAGTAGCAAGCCAAAAGCACCAAAAGAGTGCAATCAAACACCACTAATAAACGATTTATCAACGAAAGCCTGGGGGAAGGTTCATCTTTTGTCCAGGCAGTGCGTATGCTGCAACGCAAACCGTCACGTTAGCTGACCTGATGGCGTGGGAAAAACGGTTAATCGTGCAAGGGGTTCCCCTGCCTCCGCGTTGTCGTCCCGCCCGGTTTGTCGCGGTAGAGGTCGTCGCATGATTCGTCCAGGCTCTGATCGAAAGTTGTACCTGTGCCGAGAACCCGTGGATATGACCTCATTTGTCTCTATTGGTGCTTCCACCGATCCTCCTTCGAACACCCCGTTCCTCCCCAAGCCTC
>JAUVQU010000158.1 GCA_030597965.1 Cellvibrionaceae bacterium | reverse complement strand
GCCGACTGGAGCCGCTGGCATGCTTCCAGTACACGCAGAGAAATGATGAGTGAACTGTCTTTAGTGCTAAGCGAGCCAGAAAAATTCTCGATTCTAGAGAACGCCTAACAAGTGACTCGCCGTACAAATTGAGCAACCTCATCGGCAAGCGATACTAAATGCTCTGTATGGGTAAACCCAGACTTTACTCTGGGTTTCATATCATGATCACCGTCTTCCAGCCAACAAATTTCTATAGCCGGCGACAACTCGTAACCTCCCACCTCCTCCAAATTACCTAACGCATCCCGCGTTCCCTGCACAATTAAGGTGGGCGCTTTAAGATCAGCCAAGTGTTCTGTGCGTAGAGTCTCAGGCTTTTTCTGCGGGTGGAAGGGATAGCCTAAACATACCAACCCTGCAGCACCGACCTCATCAACCAGCAGTGAAGCCATCCGACCACCCATCGACTTGCCCGCAACCACTAACTGCTCAGACGGCACATCAATAGCGTCCAGCACCTTGCACCAATGGGCTAGCAGTTTGGGTTGCCGGTCCGGGGGGCGTCGTGAGCCCAAAGCTCTCCTTTGCTGCATGTAAGGAAACTCGAAACGAATAACGCCTATTCCACGCGCTGCCAATAGGTCAGTAACAGTTTGTATAAAATTACTGTCCATTCCCGCACCCGCACCGTGGGCAAAAACAAGACAAGGGCTTGCGGGGCCATCCCGCAATAGAACCACTTCTTCAAAACCATTACTCATGAAAAATCATCATCAAAAGGGAGCTCTTGTGAATACTCATCAAACGCCTGATTCATTACCGGCTTAGAGACACTCGCCTGATTCGTTTCCTCTTCTTCATAAGCAGCAGCTAATTGCTGCTCCACTAAATCCGCTTCTGCGGTTGTCATCAAGCTCGCACTTTCACTGGCTGCATCAAATACAACATGTACCTCGCTTACCTGCAATTGAGCCATAACATCTTCAACCTTTTCTTCAAGTGAAGCCTCAACCACGCCATAGTCAGTGCCGGAACGATTGATAAACTCTTCGACCAAAGCATGCAGAGCATCCGGGGATATCTTTTCGTGGGGGATTTTCAAATTTTCACCTTGTTTTTAATCGAGCTTAAGAAGCATCTAAACCTGTAGGGGCCTGCCCTGCAGGCGAATATTCCTAATAATGCACTCATAATAATTCACCATACAAAAGACAAGCAAACCTTTGACCCCAACTCAGGCCACCGACATAATAGCTAAACAATAATAATTCAAATACCCGCTAGAGCTTTTTATGCAAGAAAATCAGTCCCAATACCCGCCTTCTTCTTCAGCCAACTACGTGCTGTTTGTGATGCTGATCGCCTACATCCTGTCATTTATCGACCGCAACATCATGTCGGTATTAGTGGGGCCTGTCCGGGAATACTTTGATATTACTGATTTTCAATTCAGCCTTTTACACGGCATGGCGTTTACGCTGTTTTATATTTTTCTGGGGCTGCCAATTGGCTGGATGGCCGATCGCTACAGCCGTAAATGGATTATCACCACCGGGGTGTTCTTCTGGAGCTTAATGACCTGTCTGTGCGGCACGGTTAAAAGCTTTGGCGGCTTCTTTACCACCCGTATCGGTGTTGGCGTGGGTGAGGCATCGCTTTCACCCAGTGCATATTCCATTCTTGGCGATTACTTTCCCCCACAGAAGTTACGCTGGGCGACCTCCGTATTTGCTATTGGTATCACCCTGGGCAGTGGCCTGAGCTACAAAGTGGGCAGCTGGATGTATCAGTGGCTTGGCGAACAGGATTTCAGTGGTATACCCATCATAGAAAACCTGGAAGCCTGGCAGCTCACATTTATTGGTGTCGGCTTACCCGGCTTTATCGTCGTACTGCTGATGCTGTTTGTACGGGAACCTAAACGCATCGCCACCTCAGAAATTGATAAAGCACCGGATATACCCGTATCTGAACTCATAAAATACCTACGCACCCATTGGCAAGTGTACGGTGCCATTTTAATTGGCATCGGCATGATGGCTATTGTTGGCTACGGTACACTGGTTTGGAACGTTGAATTCTTAATGCGCACCTATGACATCAGCCGACTCAGCGCCGGCAGCACGATGGGTAATATCTTTATTATTGGCGGTACCGCCGGCACCTTTGCCGGGGCCGTCTTTGCCGGCTGGTTACAAAAGCGCGGCTATACCGATGCCAACCTTCGCGTTATGTTTATTGCCGCCCTGATTCTGGTCATTCCAGCCGCCGCTGCACCCTTAATGCCAACCGCTGATCTGGCTATCAGCTTAACTTGGCTGGTGGTCTTTGTGCACTACACCCACTTTGGCGTCGCCATGGCGGCCATGCAAATCGTCACCCCAAGCCGGATGCGCGCCCAGGTATCGGCTCTCTTACTATTCACTACGAACTTCTTTGGCTTAATGCTGGGCGGCAGCGCCATCGCATTCTTTACGGATTATATTTTTGGCAATGATGATCAGTTGCGCTACTCACTTTCTCTCACCGCGATTGTGTTCTATCCCATTGCGGCTATTCTGGTGGGACTGGCACTTAAACATTACAGAACGTTGCTTGCCACCATGACATTCGAACAAAAATAAAAGGTAACCGCACAGCTCACGTCCGCACTGCTTTATAACGGTGTAAAAAAATGGTCATTTACACGTGTAAAATCGCCTTATTCTGAAACAGTGCGAACGTAATCTAAACAGTTACAGACATGTTAAATAGTTACAAAAAAGAGACGCCGCTATGAACGATAAACAACTTCAGGAATTATTTGATAAACAAGCCATCACCGAGAAGACCTATCAATACTGCCGGGGTTTGGACCGAATGGATAAAGAGCTGGCCTACTCTATCTGGCACGAGCATGGCACGGCAAATTATTACGGTTTATTTGAAGGTACTGGGCGTAATTTTATTGATTGGGTATGGATCGCCCACGAGTCCATGGAAAGACACTCACACCAAGTTACTAATATCCTTATTGAAATTGACGGAAAGAAAGCCGTCAGCGAAAACTATTTTTCGGTCGACCTATGGACTAAGCCAGAATTAACAGGAGAAACGCAGCAGATTCTTGTTAAAGGCCGCCAACTGGATCAATGGGCTAACATTGATGGATGCTGGGGTCTCACACACCGGGATGTCATCATCGATATGCAAACCACCGATGCGATCAGGGAACCTTTCTCATCACCTGAATCAAAAAGAACACCAGACGACCCATCCTTTAAACTGTTTCCAATGCAGTAATTATTGTAGAATCCAATAATTCAAACAAGCCATTTTAAAACAACCATGCAGCTCAGCCGTTTTACCGACTATTCAATCCGGGTACTGCTCTACACAGCAGTCCACTCTGATCGCCTTGTGACTCTGGCTGAAATTGCCGATTTCTATGGAGTTTCTCTTGAACACCTGCGTAAGGTGGTGCACAACCTTGGAAAATTAGGACTGCTAAAGACTCAGCGCGGGAAAAACGGTGGCATGCGACTGGCCTGCGCGACGAAAGACATTAATATCGGAATCACCATTGCACAGCTTGAGAACAACCCAAGTCTTATTGACTGCTCAGGTCTCAATTGCACAATTCTACCCGCCTGTGGCTTACCTCGCGCACTTAAAAAAGCCCAACGAGCTTTCTTTGCCGAGCTTGAGCAGTACACATTACAGGATATGATAAGGCCCGAATGCCTGACGGAAGCATTTGGAACTGACGCAGTCCCTCTCTCTTAAGGGCGCTTCTAAGTAATTCAAAATAGATTAATCACCACCGGTCGGATTTAACAGCCTCCGTAAAGCCCTAATTTTATCAAAATTGACATACATCAACTGTCCCAGCTTTTTATCAAAAAAAAGCTGTCTAAACATGTATTAAATATATATGTTTACGCTCAATGTGGATATTCCTATTTTCCACCCCCAATTTCTAGCCCACTTGGAGAGTTAAATGTTTTGTATCCAATGCGAACAAACACTGGTCAATGATAAATACACCGGCTGTCAATTACGAAAAGGCAAATGCGGTAAAGACGAAACCACCGCCGACCTGCAAGATATACTGATTTATATGCTGCAAGGTATCGGGCAGTACGCCCATCGCGCACGTTTACTGGGCGCCATAGACAGCGAAGTGGATGAGTTTATACCCCAGGCCTTCTTCACCACACTGACCAATGTAAACTTCGATGCCGACCGCTTTGTCAGCAGCATTGCCGAAGCCACCAGGATACGAAACAAGGCCAAAACCCTTTATGAGCAGGCCTGCTTAAAAGCTGGCGAGCCAGTACAAGCACTACTTGGCCCAGCCAGCTTTATACCTGCCACCGACATTGAAGGCCTGCAAGCACAGGCCCCACAAGCGAGCGTCCGTGAAGATGAATCCGGCGAAGACGTTTTTGCACTGCGCTGTATGAACCTTTACGGCCTTAAAGGCTGTGCCGCCTACTGTGAACACGCCCGCGTGCTGGGTAAATCAAGCGAAGATTTGTTTGGTAAGTTCCACGAGTATTTAAGCTTTATCGCTGACAAATCCACTGATATTGAAGCCCTGCTGGGCACCGCCATGGCAATTGGCCAATTGAACTTTGCCATCATGGAGTTGCTTGACGCTGGCAGCACCGAGACCTTTGGCCACCCTGTGCCGACTCAGGTGCGTACCAGCACCGTTAAGGGCAAAGCTATTCTGGTCAGCGGGCACGATCTGGTTGATTTGCAACACATATTGGAGCAAACCAAGGGCACCGGCGTTAATGTTTACACCCATGGTGAACTACTGCCTGCTCACGGCTACCCAGAGCTGAAAGCCTACTCTCATCTGGTGGGTAACTACGGTACCGCCTGGCAGAACCAGCAGACAGAATTTGCAGCCTTCCCCGGCGCGATTGTAATGACATCAAACTGTTTGATTGACCCCAATGTTGGCGACTACGCGGATCGTATCTTTACCGCTGGACCTGTTGGCTGGCCGGGCCTCCCACACATTGAAAACCACGACTATTCTGCCGTGATCGAAGTGGCACAGCAGCAAGCTGGTTTTGTTCACGACATGATTGATGAAACCATCACCGTCGGCTTTGCTCACAATGCCGTACTGAGTGTAGCCGACACGGTTATTAACGCTGTGAAAACTGGTGACATCAAGCACTTCTTCCTGATTGGCGGTTGTGATGGTGCAGCACCGGGTCGTAACTACTTCACTGAATTTGCCGAGAAGGCACCAGACGACACCGTTATTCTTACCATCGGTTGCGGCAAGTATCGCTTCAACAAGGAGCAATACGGTGAAATTGGTGGCATTCCTCGCCTGCTCGACCTTGGCCAATGTAACGATGCTTACTCCGCCATTCGTATTGCCCTGGCTCTGGCCGACGCATTTGAGTGTGAAGTGAACGATTTACCACTGACCCTGATCGTTTCCTGGTTTGAACAAAAAGCCGCTGCGGTTCTGCTAACGCTGCTGTCATTGGGTATTAAGAACATTCACCTGGGCCCAACACTGCCGGCCTTCCTGTCCGACAATGTATTGCAGGTATTGGTAGATAAGTTTGACCTGAAACCAACAGGCGACGCACAAGAAGACATCGATGCTATCTTGAACGCATCCTGATACT